>CBFGPU010000069.1:0-8133 GCA_965650715.1 uncultured Haloferula sp.
ATCTCGGTGCCGACGACTACCTCACCAAACCCGTCGCCAAGTCCGATCTGCTATCCGCCATCCGCACCCGCATCGAGCGCGCGCGACAGGCCGCCGTGCCGGATTTCAAGCCGGACTTCAGCTCGCCGGCTCCCTTGGAGAAGGAACTCGGCCTCACCCCTCGCGTGGCTGAGACCTTGCTATGGCTGGCGCAAGGCAAGACGAACGGAGACATCGCCACCATTCTCGGCATCAGTGAGGCCACGGTGAAGAAGCACGTGCTCGACCTCTTCGAGAAGCTCGGCGTGGAGACCCGGACCGCGGCGTGCCTGCGGGCGCTGGAAGTGCTGAGCGGTGGGGATTGAGCCGACAGTTCAAATGCTGTAGTTCAATACGACCGTATCCCCCTGCCCCCGGCATCCGAGCCGTTGGTCCATTTCCAGCGCTGGCGCATCCTCGCGGCTGACCCCGACGACGACCGCGGGCACGCCGGCGACAGTGGTGTGGGGATCGACATCGGTCAGCACCACGCTGCCGGCACCGACCTTCGCGCCTTCGCCGATTTCGACGCGGCCGAGGATCTTCGCCCCCGCTCCCAACAGCACGCCGGAGCGCACGATCGGGTGGCGGTCGCCGGTCTGCTTGCCGGTGCCGCCGAGCGTGACCTCGTGCAGGATCGAGACGTTGTCCTCGATGATCGCGGTCTCTCCCACCACGAAGCTGGTTGCGTGGTCGAGCAGGATGCCGCAACCGATCCGCGCTGCGGGGTGGATGTCCACGGCGAAGACCTCGCTGGCAAGGCTCTGGAAATAGAGCGCGAGTTCCTTCCGCCCGCTCGTCCAGAGATGGTGGGAAACGCGGTAGGTGGAGATCGCCATGAAGCCCTTGAAGAAGAGCAGCGGGTGCAGCGGCGAATCGCAGGCCGGATCCCGGTCCACGATGGCGCGCAAGTCCCGCGCCGCCGCAGCCACGAGGTCGTCATCGCCACGGAGAATGCCCCCCAGCAACGGCCCGAGCTCCTCGCGGGTCATGTCCTCCCGCGCGAGCTTCCGGGCAAGACGCACCCCGAGGGACGCCCCGAGGCAGGGCTGGCGGAAAACCACGTCATCAAGCAGGGAGCGCAGGTTCGGCTCCCTTTTCACGACATCGGCGGCGTCGTCCACAATCCATTGCCAGATGCTCTGGACGTCATTTTCCGTCGACTGACAGAGGCGAACCACCTTCGCGCTTCCTCCCTCATCCCGGGTATGCTGCTTTGCCTCCATGCGAATTTCCCAAAAGCTCGACTACGCTTGCCGGGCGATGGCCCAGTTGGCCAAGCGGTTCGACGGGCGAACGATTACACGCCTGGAGGAGCTTGCGCAACGCGAAGCCGTGTCCGCGAACTTCCTCGTCCAGATCCTCAACGACTTGCGTCGCGCGGGATTGGTGGAAAGCCGCCGCGGGAAGAGCGGCGGCTACATGCTGGCGCGCAAGCCGGACGGCATCAACCTGCGGGAAATCGTCGAAGCGGTGGAGCCGACCTTGCTCTCCTTTTCGACCCGGACCGAAGGCGACAGCGGGATTTCCGTCCGCGCCGCATGGGAAAAAGTCGCCGCCGAGCTGAAACAGAATCTGGAGCGGGTGACCTTGGTGCAGCTTTCCGAAAAGTCGGAAGCCCCGATGTTCTACATTTAGGCAGGGACGCCCGCTTACACCCCGAACTCTTCCAACCTCCCCGCGATCGACGCCGGGACCACCGCAGTGACGAGGATGTCGTTCTCCTCGTAGTCGGTCGACAGCACCTTCGCGTCGCGATGGAGCACTCCCATGAGGTCCGCGCGACTCTGGGGGATGCGGTATCTCCGCCGCCGCACCCGGTCCGCCATCACCTCCGAGCATTTCAGAAGCAGGGCATCGAGACCGAGACCGGTAAAGGCGGAGATATGCAGCGCATCCGGATAAAGGTGCCGCAATTCGGCCAGCCGCCCGGGATCGGTCACCAGATCGATCTTGTTCAGCACCGTGATCGTCCGCTTGTCCACGGCGCCCAGTTCCCCGAGCACCTTGAGCGTGGTCTCGTGGAATCGCTCGATCTCCGGCGAGGTGGCATCGAGCACATGAATCAGGAAATCCGCGAGCACCGCTTCCTCAAGGGTCGCCTTGAACGCCTCCACCAAACGGTGCGGCAGGTTGCGAACGAAGCCCACCGTGTCCGTGATCAACAGCGGCTGGCCGTCGGGCAACTCGATCTTGCGCGTGGTGGTGTCCAGGGTCGCGAAGAGCATGTCCTTCGCCATCACGTCCGAGTCGCTGAGCTTGTTGAGCAGGGTGGATTTTCCCGCGTTGGTGTAGCCGACGATCGCCGCGTGCGGGGTTTCCATCTTCTCGCGTTCCTTGCGCTGGGTGGCGCGCTGCTTGCGCACCTCCTCCAGTTCGCGGCGGGCGCGGTCGATGCGGACATTGGCCATCCGGCGGTCCACCTCGATCTGCTTCTCACCCATCCCGCGGGCGGCTCCCCCGCCCATGCCGCCGCCCGAGCCACCCTCGCGGTCGAGGTGACCCCACATCCGTGCCAGGCGCGGAAGCGCGTACTGCATGCGCGCCAACTCCACCTGTAGACGGGCTTCCTTCGTCTGCGCCCGGCGGGCGAAAATATCGAGAATGACCTCTTCGCGATCCAACACGGTCATGTCGGCAGCGCGCTCCCATTCGCGTTGCTGGGACGGGGCGAGCTGGTTGTCGAAGACGAGGCAATCGCACTCGTGAGCCTTCGCGAGTTCCGCAATTTCAGCGGCCTTCCCCGTGCCGCAGAGGAACTTCTTGTGCATCTCCCGGCAGCGCACGAGCACCTTCTCCACCACACCGATGCCGAGTGTGGACACAAGCTCGCCGAGCTCTTCCAGCAGGGCCTCGGATTCCTCCTCTTCGCGCGGGTCGAAATACAGGCGCACCAGCAGCGCACGCTCGACCATCTCCGGTTTCTCGCGGACTTCAAACATTCCGGGGAGACCTTGGCACCGCCAGAGCCGGGATGCGAAGGGGAAAAAAGCACTGCCGGGAAGCGCTTACAAAATCCCTTCCCGCGCCGCTGTTGAATTCCCCTGACCGAGCGGCTACGGCTCGCCCCGCGCGATGGCAAAACCCGGATTAAGTGCGGAAGCAAGCCAACGGGCGGTTCCGGAAGTGAGGCTTGCAGGTCGCTTGGCGGATCTCTCGCTCGGCGGCCAGATCTGGATTCTCGCCTTCTGGCCCCTGCTGGAGCAGGTGCTGGCCTTCTGCGTCGGCTTCACCGACCTGATCATCGCCGGCCGCATCGGCGATGGCAGCGACCGCGTCGCCATCCTCGATGCGATGGGCCTCGGCGGCTATGTGGGCTGGTTCTTCAACATCCTTCAGGGTGCCGTCGCCACCGGCGTGATGGCCCTTGTTTCCCGGGCCACCGGCGCGCGGGATTCCGCCCTCGCCCGCCGCGGGCTGGGCCAAGGCGTGTGGCTGGGCATCGTTGCGGGCGCGCTGTCGCTGCTGGCTCTTCATTTCGGGATTCCAGCCCTCATCCGCGGCGTGGGTCTTTCGGCGGAGGCCTCGGTGCATGCCGAGCGCTTCCTGCGCATCCTCGCCATCTCCGGGCCCTTCAGCGGGGCGATGTTCGCGATCAATGCCGCCCTCCGCGGTGCCGGCGACACCCGCACGCCCTTCATCGGCATGTGCGTGGTGAATGTCGTGAACATGGCGGTCAGCAGCTTGCTCGCGCTCGGACCCGCACCTTATGGGGGCCACGGCGTCGGCGGGATCGCCACGGGCACCGTCTGCGGCTGGATCGCGGGGCTGGTGACCGTTTCGCTCCTCCTCGCCCGCCAGAGCGGCGTCCTGTCGTGGACGCTCGCCGGACTGCGGCCGCATCGGGAAACGATGGCTCGCATCATCCGCGTCGGCGCTCCGCAATCGCTCGAGATCGCCTTCATGTGGGGCATCCACGCCTACGGCATCCACGTGATCGCCACGCTGCCGGGGGAGGGCAACCTGGGCGCGCACATCCTGGCGATCCGGGTGGAATCGATGAGCTTCCTGCCGGGCTGGGCGATCGCCACCGCCGGTGCCGCGCTGGTCGGGCAGTATCTCGGGGCGGGGTCGAAGGAAATGGCCACCCGCGCGGTGCGGACGTGCTGGAAGGTGGCTGCCACGCTGATGGGGGTGATGGGGATCATTTTCATTTTCCAGCGCGACCCGCTGATCGCTTTTATGGCCCCTGATAGCCCTGTGCTGCAGAAGATCGCCTCGCCCCTTGTCCTGATCTGCGCGGCGGCCCAGCCGTTTTTTGCAACATGTATCATCTTGAAGACCTCGATGCGCGGCGCGGGGGCGACGAATATCGTGATGCGCTGGTCCTTCGGCAGCATGATTTTTTACCGGATCGGCGCGCTGTGGTGGTTCAAGGAGGAGCCGTGGTTCGACCTGCGGGTGGTCTGGATCGTCTTTTCGCTGGATCTGATCACCCAGGCGCTGGTCTTCGCCTGGGTCCACTTCCGCGGGAAATGGCTGGACGCGAGGGTCTAAGCTGGCGCATTCACCCGTCCCCGCACTTCAATCCGCCATGTTCATCGACCACATCCGCATCTTCGCCAAGGCCGGCGACGGCGGGAACGGAGCCGTCTCCTTCCGCCGGGAAAAGTACGTGCCCCGGGGTGGCCCGGATGGGGGCGACGGGGGCAAGGGCGGCGACGTGATCCTGAAGGTGGACCCCTCCACCGACAACCTGCGCCAGTTCCACTACGATCCCAAGCTGATCGCCAAGAAAGGCAACAACGGCGCGGGGGTGCGCAAGACCGGCAAGGGCGGGGCCACGGTGATCGCCAAGGTGCCCCCGGGCACGGTCGTCTACCGGAGCAACGCGGCGACCGTCCAGGAGGCGGTGGAATTCGAGCGGGGGGACGAGGGCATCGACCTCGAGCCGATCGCCGACCTGACCGAATACGGCCAGGAATTCGTGCTCTGCAAGGGCGGCAAGGGCGGCATGGGCAACTCCAACTTCGCCACCCCGACCCACCGCACCCCGACGGAATCGACCCCCGGCGAAGAAGGTGAATCGGGTGTCTTTTATCTCGAACTGCGGCGCATTGCGGATGCCGGGCTCGTCGGCTTCCCGAACGCCGGCAAGTCCACCCTCCTCGGCAAGCTTTCCCATGCCCACCCGAAGGTGGCCGCGTATCCCTTCACCACGCTCCAGCCGAGCGTCGGCGTCGTCGAGTTCGGCGGTTTCCGGCGCTGCACCGTCGCGGACATTCCCGGACTGATCGAGGGTGCCCACGAGAACCGCGGCCTGGGCCACGAATTCCTGCGCCACATCACCCGCTGCCGGGTGCTGCTCTTCGTGGTGGACATCGCCGGCAGCGAAGGCCGCGACCCGATCTCCGACATCCAGATCCTGCGCAAGGAGATCAGCGAGTACGACGAGGAGCTCGCCCGCTTCCCGTGGATGATCGTGGCGAACAAGATGGACATCGATGGTGCCGAGGACAACCTGAAGGCCCTCGAACAGCGCTTCCCGAAGGTGAAGATCATCCCGATCTCCGCCGAACTGGAGGAAGGTCTCGACGCGCTGAAGCTCTACCTCAACGACGAGGTGGGCTACAAGGTGTAGTCCGGATTGATCGACCGCCGGGCGCGGAGGAGAGTGACTTCATGCGATGGAGACGTTTCGCGAAGCGCACGCTGTGGATTCCCGGCGGCTTGGCCGTTTTCGTCTATTTCAACAATGCGTCCTGGCTGGCCACCCCTCCGTCCAGCGGCCCCCTCCTGCTCGCCCATCGCGGCGTGCACCAGACCTTTTCGTTTGAAGGCATCACCGGCGACACCGACACTTCGAAACGGATTCATCCGCCGGAGCATCCCTATCTGGAAAACACGATCGCGTCGATGGAAGCGGCCTTCCGCCACGGTGCCGACGTCGTGGAATTCGATGTCCAGCCCACCACCGACGGTCGCTTCGCGGTCTTCCACGATTGGATACTGGACTACCGGACCGACGGCAAGGGCGTGACTCGCGAACACACGCTGGGGGACCTGAAGAAACTCGATATCGGCTACGGATACACCTCCGATGGCGGGCAGACGTTTCCCTTCCGCGGCAAAGGCGTCGGCTTGATGCCCTCGCTTGATGAGGTGCTGGAGACATTTCCGGACCGGCAGTTCCTCATCAACATCAAGAGCGACGACCCCGGGGAGGGCAGGAAGCTTGCGGCGGTGCTCGCGAAGCTTCCCCCGTCGCACCGCGCGCTGCTCTCCGCTTATGGTTCGGACCTTCCGATGACGGCCCTCAAGGAACGACTGCCGGATCTCCGCGTGATGTCACGATCCAGCTTGAAGCAGGCTCTTGTGGATTACCTTGCGACCGGCTGGAGCGGGCGCGTGCCCTCCTCCTGTCGCAATACCCTGATTCACGTTCCGGAGAATTACGCGCCATTCCTTTGGGGTTGGCCGAATCGTTTTCTCGCGCGGATGGAGGAGGCCGGTTCCCGCGTGGTGCTGGTGGCGGGAGAAGGAAAGGAGTCCCGCGGCTTCGATAGCATTGAAGATCTCTCCCGCCTTCCGGGAAACTATAAAGGCGGCATCTGGACCAACCGCATCGACCGGATCGGACCGCATTTGAAGCCGGGGGCCCGATGAGCCCGCCATGGAAGCGAGGGGCTACCTTGTAATGGCCGCACGGGATGTTTTCCTCATAATCGCGGCACCATGAGCTTCTTCGACTTCTTCTTCCCGCAGGTCGCGCAGGCCAGCCACCTCCGCAGCATCGCCGAGACGCAACGGCTGGAATCGATGCACGCCTCCCGACAACGCTTCCGGGAAGAACGCGAGCGGCGGTGGGATGCGGCGCGGGACCGGAGCCTGGAGCAGCAGGTCGAAGAGCTTCAGCGTGATCTCGGTCAGGCCGGGCTGGTGATCGAAGCCCTGATCCAGCTTCTCGAAGAGAAGGGCGGCCTCAAGCGCGAGGAGATCGCGTTGCGGGCCGCAGCCGTCGATGCATCCGATGGCACGACCGACGGCCGCATCACGGAGAGGTCCAGGCCCTTCCTGCCGAACCGCAAGTGGGACGAGGCCAAGTAGCACGACATTCCAAAGTCGTGTTGCTTGCGTCCTCGCAACGACAACCGGTCATCCGAGTTCGAGGCCTGCCGGGAAGAGCTGGAAAGTAGCGGCGTGCGTTTCGTTCCGCGGCGCGCACCCATCGCAACTTTGGAAAGTCGCGCTACTAGGCCCCGCGCATGAGGGAAATCTCGGCCAGGCTGACGAGCGTGCGCCAGAGTTCCTCGCGCGGCATGGTCTTGAGCTGATCGACCGTCACGGCTCGTTCGAGGGTGAAGCGGCCGGAGCGGGTGCGGCGCAAGGCGCTGAGGTGGGCCCCGCAGCCGAGTTTTTCGCCGATGTCGTGGGCGTAGGTGCGGACGTAGAAACCCTTCGAGCAATTCACCGTGAAGTCCACTTCCGGCAACTCGATACGGGAAACCTCGTACTTCATGACCGTGACCGGCCGCGGCTGGCGTTCCACCTCCTGGCCCTTGCGCGCCAGCTTGTAGAGCGGCACGCCGTCCTTCTTGATCGCGGAAACCATCGGCGGGATCTGCTCGAAGGCCCCGGTGAAGGACGCGAAAGCCGCATCGATCTCCGCCGCGGTGAACGCAGGCACCTCGTTTTCTTCCGTCACCTCGCCCTGGCGGTCCTGGGTGCTGGTCTTCTTGCCGAGCGTGAGCGTGCCCTGGTACTCCTTGTCCTCGCTCATCAGCAGGTCCTGGATCTTCGTGGCACGTTCCACGACCAGCATCAGCAGGCCGGTGGCCATCGGATCGAGGGTGCCGCAGTGGCCGATCTTTTTCGTGCCGAGCGCGCGGCGGGCAATGGCGACCACGTCGTGCGAGGTCATGTCGGGAGCCTTGTCCACCAGCAGCACGCCGCTGGGAACCACTGGCCCGGGGTTCGGTCGATTCATGTTCGGGAAAATTCGATTCAAGCGCCGGGCAGCGCGCGGCACACGGCCTCGAGCACCTGCGGCTTCGCTTCCGCCAGCGGTCCCGCCATGCGGATGCCGGCCGCGAGGGCATGGCCACCGCCGCCGAATTGGCCGCAGATGTCGCTTGCATCCACACGCGGGTCCTTCGAGCGCATCGAAACGCGCAC
>CBFGPU010000070.1:0-8057 GCA_965650715.1 uncultured Haloferula sp.
TGCGCGTTTCCTGGGCATCGTCGCTCGCGGCTTCGGGATCCATCCGCGCCATGCATGGCAAAGGGTCATGCCGCGGGCAAGACTGCCGGAAAAAATTGGGTTTTCTTTCGGTTAACCGGGGCTACCCTGTCGCGCCCTTTGCAGGTCCTGCCCGGAGATGCTATGATCCCCGCGAGTTCCAGCAGGAGCTGCTCCTACACGTACCATGTCAGATTCACCCCAGAACCGTCCGCCGCAGGGCTCGGGCTCGCGCGGACCGAATGAACCGCCCGGTTTCAATTGGCGTCTCGCCATTCTTCTCGGCGCAGCTTTCCTGATTCTTGGCCTCGCCTTCTTCGGGGCCGGAGTCAAACCGGCCGCCCAGCCGATGAACTATGCCGAGTTCCGCAAGAACTGGGATCAGGGCCGGGTGATGATGGATGACCCGAAGCACCCGCTGAAGGTCACCACGAAGGAGAATGTCTATAGCGCCGAGATCTCGGGCTACCTCTATCCGAAGGCACCGCGCCGCAACGGGGAGGAGCCCGGCACCCGCAAGAACATCCAAGTCTCCTCGATACCGATTTCCGAACTCTCCGACATCCTCGGCGAGAAGGTCGCTTTCCGCGTGGTCGATGAAGCTCCGCCGCAGCAGGCCGCTGAAACCGAGTTCATGTCGAAGTCGGAGTTCCGCCGCATCGCGGCCTTGGAGGAAGTGAAGTCGTCGGAGGCGAACGCGCCTTTGACGGTTTATTCGACCGACGGGACGAACGGTGTCGTGGTGGGAGTTCACGAGATTCCCCAGGCCTCTTCCCAGGACGACTCGAAGGCCCAGCCGATTCCCTTCCAAGTCAGCGTCAACCTGCTGATGCTGGGGGACGAGGTGGGATCTGTCCTGATGGAAAAGGGAAGCGTGTACAAGATCGAAAGCGACTTCCTGCGCAGCGCGATCTTCACCTTCCTGCCGGTCCTGCTGATCGTGCTCCTGCTTTTCTTCCTGTTCCGCCAGCAGATGAAGGCGGCGGGAAGGGGGGCCATGTCCTTTGGCAAGTCGAAGGCGCGCTTGCTCACCCGCGACCACAACAAGGTCACCTTCAAGGACGTCGCAGGCATTCAGGAAGCCAAGGAAGAGCTCTGGGAAATCGTCGATTTCCTCCGCGATCCCCGCAAGTTCCAGAAGCTCGGCGGCTCGATCCCGAAGGGTGTGCTCATGGTCGGTCCTCCGGGCACCGGCAAGACCCTGCTCGCCCGCGCGATCGCCGGGGAAGCGGACGTGCCCTTCTTCTCGATCTCCGGTTCGGACTTCGTGGAAATGTTCGTCGGCGTCGGTGCTTCCCGCGTCCGCGACATGTTCGAGCAGGGCAAGAAGCATGCTCCCTGCTTGATCTTCATCGATGAGATCGATGCCGTCGGTCGCCATCGCGGCCATGGCATGGGGGGCGGTCACGACGAGCGCGAACAGACCCTCAACCAACTTCTCGTGGAGATGGACGGCTTCGACACGCAGGAGGGCGTGATCATCATCGCCGCGACCAACCGTCCGGACGTGCTCGACCCGGCCTTGCTCCGTCCGGGCCGCTTCGACCGCCAGGTCACCGTCTCGCTTCCCGATGTGAACGGCCGTGAGGAGATCCTCCGCGTCCACGTGAAGAAGATCAAGCTGGCCCCGGGCACCGACCTCGGCGTGATCGCCCGCGGCACTCCCGGCTTCTCCGGCGCGGAACTCGCCAACCTCATCAACGAGGCGGCCCTTCTCGCCGCCCGCCGCGGCCTCTCCGCCGTCACCATCGCGGAAATGGAAGAAGCGCGCGACAAGGTCCGCTGGGGCCGCGAGCGCCGCAGCCTTGCGATGTCGGACAAGGAGCGGATCGGCACCGCCTGGCACGAGGCCGGCCATGCCTACCTCAACATGGTGCTGCCGCACACCCATCCGCTTCACAAGGTGACCATCATCCCGCGCGGGCCTTACCTCGGCGCGACGATGTATCTGCCGGAAGGCGACAAGTATTCGACGCAGCGCAAGGAGGCCCTTGCCAACCTCGTCGTCACGATGGGCGGTCGCATCGCGGAGTCCTTCATCACCGACGATGTCTCGAACGGAGCTTCCGGTGATATCCGTCAGGCCACTTCGCTCGCCCGCCACATGGTTTGCGAGTGGGGCATGAGCGAGAAGCTCGGCATGATCGAGTACGGCGATGGCGACAGCCCGGTCTTCCTCGCCCGCGACGTTTCCCGGAGCCGCAACTATTCGGAGGACACCGCCCGCGTCATCGATGCCGAGATCAAGCGCTTCATCGATGAAGCCTACGAGCAGGCGACGGATATCCTCACGAAGAACAAGCATACCATCGAGCTGATCGCGAAGGCCCTGCTGGAGTACGAGACGCTGGATGCCACGCACTTGAAGGACATCATCGATCACGGCGAGATGCGCAATCCGCCCAGCGCGCCCAAGCCGCCGCCGGTGCCGGAGGAATTCCGCAAGAAGCCTGCCGCGAAGCCGGCCGAGGACAAGCCCGACGAGGGCGGTCCGCTCCCGGGTGAAGTGGTCGGTGCTCCCGCCTGATCGCCGGGCCCTGCTGGATCCTGATCTCGAGGCGGCGCGGAACTTTCCGCGCCGCCTTTATTTTGCCGGGAAAGAGGACCCGATGAATGGGGCGGACAGGATGCCAGCCGATCTACACCCCCGGAGACTCAGCCCGTGTGGGATTCCGTGCCGGCGAAGCTATCAAAGGAATCATCACCCGCCCTCGGCTCCCATCCTATCCATCCTGGTCCCGACCGCAATGGGACCGGATCACATCCCGGCCAGACGGTGATTCATCGCCACCGATTTCCTCAGGGCGCGCATCACGTCGATCATCGGGATGTGGCCCTTCGCCGCCGTCCGGCACTGGTCGTTGACGAAAGCATTCCGGCTCACATGGCGGCCGATCTCGCTGAAAAGCTGGCGCATCTGCGTGTCGATCAGGCCGAGCTGGGCCTTGAGCGAGGAGATGTCCCGGTTGGCCTGGCCGATCTGTTGGAAGGCGACGGAGGCTTCAGCGCGGTGCTTTTGGCGTTCTTCGGCCAACTCGGAATCGATGGCATCCACCTTGGCATCGCCTTCCGCGATGCTGGCTGCCACCAGGTCCCGCTCTTGCTTCAGCTCGGTGAATCGCACCTTCAGCTCGACCATGCGCGCCTTGGTCTTTTCGATGGCCTCGCTGGTGCCTTCCCGCTGGAGAACTTCCAGCTTCATCTTGAGGCCGTCGTAGATCCGCCGGATCTCGCGGGCCTGTTGGATCACCGAATCGCGGTCCCGCGACAGCTTCTCAAGATTGGCCAGCAACTCCGCTCGCTCGGTCTCGAGGTCGGATTGTGAGTCCGACTTGGCACCGAGCAGCGTGGAGCGCTGCTCGTGCGCGTCCGCGAGAATGGCCTCGCAGTCTTCGAGTTTGCCCCGGATCTCGTCGCGCTCCTTGATCAGCTTGCGGAGATTCCAGTATTCCACGCCGAGTTCCTCGACCTCTTCCACCTGCTCCCACACCGATTGCCCGAGCACCTGCTCCGCCTCCCGCAGCAGGTGCATCTCCGAAGCGGCCTCCGCCATCCGGCGCTGCCGCCGGTTGACGCCGAAGGCTTGTGCGAATCGGGCGAGTATGTAGCGGGTGGTGGTCATTCCTTATTTGGCACCGGCGATCTTTTCCTGAAGATTGGCGATCACGCTGAAATCTTCAAGCGTCGTGGTGTTTCCGGTAACATTCCCGGTCGCCACGAGCTCCTTCAGCAAACGGCGCATGATTTTCCCGGAGCGCGTCTTCGGCAAGGCAGGTGCAAAATGCAAGTCGTCTGGCTTGGCAATGGCACCGATCACCTTGCCCACATGCTCCCGGAGTTCCTTCTGCAGGGCAGGGGATTCGCCGATTCCGGCCTTGAGCGTGACAAAAGCGACAACTGCCTGACCCTTCAGGTCGTCGGGGCGTCCGACCACTGCGGACTCCGCGACGGCGGGATGGCCGACGAGAGCGCTTTCCACTTCCGCGGTGCCGAGCCGGTGGCCGGAGACGTTCAGCACGTCGTCGAGGCGGCCCACGATCCAGAAGTTCCCCTGCTTGTCCCGCCGCGCACCGTCACCGGCGGTGTACATCCCGGGATAGTCCGACCAGTAGGTTTTCCTGAACCGCGCCTTGTCGCCGTAGATCGTGCGGGTCATCGATGGCCATGGCTTGCGGATGACCAGGCGGCCGCCTTCGTTCGGCTTACACTCGTGGCCGGCTTCATCGAGGATTGCGGCATCGATCCCGAAGAAGGGCAGGGTCGCCGTGCCGGGCTTGAGCGGCGTGCAACCGGGGAGGGGAGTGATCATGATCGCGCCCGTTTCGGTCTGCCACCAGGTATCGACGATCGGGCAGCGGCCGCCGCCGATCTTTTCATGATACCACATCCATGCCTCGGGATTGATCGGTTCGCCCACCGATCCCAGCAGGCGCAGGGAGGAGAGGTCGTGCTTCGCCGGGAAATGATCGCCCGCCTTGATGAAGGCGCGGATCGCAGTCGGAGCGGTGTAGAAGATCGAGACACCGTATTCCTCGATCATCTGCCAGAAGCGGCCGAAGTCCGGCTGGTTCGGCGCACCCTCGTACATCACCTGCGTGACACCCATCGCCAGCGGGCCGTAGACGATGTAGCTGTGACCGGTGATCCAGCCGACGTCGGCGGTACACCAGTAAACATCCTCGTCGCGCATGTCGAAGACGTACTTGCAGGTCACATAAGTGCCGGTGAGATAACCGCCGCTGGTATGGAGGATGCCCTTCGGTTTGCCCGTCGAACCGGAAGTATAAAGGATAAAGAGCGGGTGCTCGGAGTCGAAGGCCTTCGCCTCGTGCTTGGCGCCGACCTTCGCGGTCTCGTCGTGCCACCAGCTATCGCGACCGGTGGTCATCGCGATCTCCTGGCCGGTGCGCCGATAGACGATCACCGATTTGATCCCGTGGTAGCGCTCCAGCGCCTCGTCGACGTTGTCCTTGAGCGGCACGATCTTGCCCCGCCGCCAGCCGCCGTCGGCGGTAATGATGTGGGTCGCGCCGGAGTCCTCCAGGCGGTCGACGATCGACTCGGACGAGAAACCGCCGAACACCACCGAGTGCACCGCGCCGATGCGGGCGCAGGCGAGCATCGCAACGGCCGCCTCGGGAATCATCGGCATGTAAACCAGCACGCGGTCTTTCGCCTTCACGCCCTTCGCGAGCAGCACGTTGGCGAATTGGCAGACGTCGCGGTGAAGCTGGGCGTAGGTGATCACCCGCTTGTCGCCGGGCTCGCCCTCGAAAATGATCGCCGCCTTGTTGCGCCGTGCACCCTTCGCGTGGCGGTCCACGCAGTTCTCGCAGACGTTCAGCTTGCCATCCACGAACCACTTGGCCTCAGGCGCCTTCCAATCGAGCACCTTGGACCACGGTTGCCGCCAGGAGAGTTCCTTCGCCTCGCGCGCCCAGAAGACCTGCGGCTTGTCCACGGACTCCTGCCAGAGCTTCTTGTATTGGGCGAGACTGGAAATGCGCGCCTTCGAGGAGAATTCCTTCGCTGGCTTGAAGACGCGGTCTTCGACGAGATGGCTTTCGATCGTGTTGCTCATGGTCCTTGGGTTTCCGGTCGCATGTCGGGTTGCCGGACGTGCGGGAAACTACAAGGCCCCTTTCGCAGGGGGCGACTCAAAATTTGCGTTTTGGAGCCCTCTTCGCAGTCTTTTTCGGGTTATGTCGCGAGCCTGCCGGGCGCGCCGGCCCGGCGGACTTCCGTGCGAACTTCGCGGGAGTCTTCGACCTCCCCGAAGCAACCGGGGGAACCCCTGCCTTTCGTGCGGTCTTCTTGGCGGCTTTCTTCGTCGGACGCCGGTCCTGCTTCCGCTTCGGGTTAATCTGGAGGCGCTCGATCTCTTCGGCCTCCAGCGGTCGCCAGGCACCTACCGGGAAGTCGGCCAATTGCAGGGTCCCGATCCGGACCCGGACCAGCCGCTGCACCTGATAGCCCAGCGTCAGGAACATCTGGCGGATCTGCCGCTTCAAGCCGGTTTCCAGCACGATCCGGTAGCGGCGGGAGGAAAGACGCTGCACCTCCTTGGCCCGCAGGCGCTGCTTCTCGACATACACGCCGGACATGAAGAGATCGAGATGCTCGTTGAGAACCGGTTGGTTGGAAGTCACGATGTACTCCTTCTCCACCAGCTTCGACGGGTGCATGAGCTGCTGCGAAAGATCCCCGTCATTGGTGAGGATCAACATGCCCTCCGAGTCGCGGTCGAGCCGGCCGACGTGGTGGAGATGCTGGAGAGCCGGGGGGAGGATCGTGTAGATCGTGTCCCGGCCCAACTCGTCCTCGCGCGAACAGACATAGCCGCGCGGCTTGTAGAAGAGCACCGTGCTGGTCTGCTTCGCCTGCACCCGCTTCCCGTCCACCCGCACGAAGTCGGAGGGCTCCACCCGTTGGGCGGGGTTCAAGCAGGGCTTGCCGTTGATCTCGACATGGCCTTCCTGCACCAGAGCGTCGCAGGCTCGGCGCGATCCGACCCCGCAGGAGGCGAGGAACTTGTTCAAGCGGATGCCTTCGGACATGGTGGAGTGGAGCTAAGGAAAGTGGAGCGACCGGCGGTGAAACGCAAAGAGCGCAGGCCCTTGCGGAACCTGCGCGCCTGCGGAAAAAATTCGGATGAAGACGGGCTTCAGGCCTCGCCCTTGGTCTTGGGCAGGCCGATCGGGCTGCGACCGTCCTTCCAGACGCCGCGCTCCTTCATGAGCTTCACGCGCTCGAAACGCTTCATCACGGAGCGCTTGCCTTCGGCGCCGCCTTTTGCCTTGAGACTGTTGTGCTTGGACATGGGAAAATCGGGAATGCTCTACGCGGGGCGCGGAAGCTAGGAAGGTCCGGCCTCCTTGGCAATGGGAAAATCGAAGTGCCGGGCGAAAAGTGCCATTTGGGAAAAGTTCCAAGTAAGAAGTGACAAGTTCCAAGGAAACAGCCTGGGAGGCTGGATACCGGAGGTTCTCATGCCTTTGTTGGCACTTCGGACTTTTCACTTGGAACTTCAGGCGGTGCCGAACAACCGGTCGCCCGCATCCCCCAAGCCCGGCAGGATGTACCCCCGGTCGTTCAGGCCGCGGTCGATGGCGGCGGTGAAGACCGGAACCTCCGGCCACGCGGCCTCGAAGGTGGCAATCCCCTCCGGTGCGGCGACCAGGCACGCGAAACGCAGGTGCGTGGCACCGAGGTCCACCAGCCGCTTGACGGCTTCCACCGCCGATCCGCCGGTTGCCAGCATCGGGTCGAGCAGGATCACTTCGCTCTCGGCGAGGGTGGGTGGGGTCTTGATGTAGTAGGGCTCAGGCTTGAGTGTCTCCTCGTTGCGGGCCAAGCCGATGTGGGCCACGGCCGCATCGGGCAGAAGGTCGAAAAATCCGTCCAGGAACCCGAGCCCGGCCCGCAGGACCGGGGTGAGAATGACCCGGCGGACCAGTTCATACCCCCCGGTCACCTCCAGCGGCGTCTCGCAACTCACCACCCGGGTTTCGAACCCGGCGGTCACGGCCGGAACCATGAGCGAGGCGATGCGCCGCAGGCGCTGGCGGAATTCAGGGCCGGGACAACTCCGGCAGCGGAGGCCGGTCAGCTCGGCCTGGACTAGGGGATGATCGACGACATGTACCACGCTCCCTTAGAAAGCGCGATCCGTGCCGCGAGGCAAGCGCTTGCGAAAGGAATGGTTCATCCCGCCCCGGAGCAGCCTTGGGCACCCGGGGCCCGTATCCTCAACCGAGGCACTCCTTGATGTACGCGATGCCCTTGGTGTAAACCTCCTCCGGGGCCGGGAAGAGATCGCGCCAGACGCGGGTGGCGGCGGCGAGTTCCGGCAGCGCGCGGCCGAAGGCCTCGATGGTGAGCCAGCCGGTGTAGCCTTCCTCCTTCAGCACGGCGATGCTCTCCTTGATCTGCGCGTGACCGGTGCCGGGGGTGCCGCGGTCGTTTTCCGAGATGTGCACGTGGCCCACGCTCTTGATGTGCTTGCGCAGGGACTGGGCGGGGTGCTTCTCCTCGATGTT
>CBFGPU010000071.1:0-8038 GCA_965650715.1 uncultured Haloferula sp.
GGGGAGGAACCCTGAACCTTCTCAAGATGACCGACACGGACTCCGACACGCTGCCCGACTGGTGGGAGAGCGACCATTTTGCCAGCCTCGCACAAACCGCGTCCACCGATGCCGATGGCGACGGATTCACGAATCTGGAGGAATACCTCAGCGGCACCCTGCCGGGAAACGAAAACAGCAAGCTCGCGCTTTCGGTCGCTTCCGCGGGAAGCGGGTTCTCAACACAGGAGTTCGTAATGACCTTTCCCAGTGTGGCGGACCGGAGCTACCGGGTCGATTGGAGCGCGGATCTGGCCACTTGGAACCAACTCGGCTCGATCTTTACGGGCACGGGTGCACCGGTGGAGGTCAAGGATGCGGTGACGAACGGGAAGCGTTTCTACCGGTTGCAGGTGCTTGCTCCCTGACAGGTGCGGCAATGCGTTCCGCATGATCGCGGAAGCAATTTGCTCGGATTCACCGATCGGTATTCTTCGCTTTGACCACCGGATCGTGGCGGTGATCGCGGTCGTTGCCGATCATCGGGATGGAGGAGAGGTGCGTGGCGGAAAGGTTCAAGGCCACGAGGCCGGCGATTGGGCGGATTTCCATACCCGCTCCCTGGCGGATCGGGTGCCACCATGGCACGTGCCTTGCGAGAATCGAACTACCACCCGGAGGCGGAATCTCCGCGCCCGCCGGGCCACAACCATCAATTCCCATGAAAACCATCGCCAAAGCATTCGGAATCGCCGGGCTGGGAAGCTTTCTGCTCTTCCCCGTCTCCGCACAGGTCACCGAAACAACCGAGACCACGGAAACCACGGAGCACGCCGACGGAAGCGTGACTGAAACCACCACCACGACCACGCGCACCTTCGACCCCGCGCTCCGGACCAAAGTGGTGAAATACTTCGATCCGTACAAGGAAGAACGCTACGGCCTGCCGCCCGGAATCTACAGCGATGTGGTCGTGGAGAAAATCCCTTCCGCATGGCGTACTTCCGCCATAGCTCCGGGCGTGATCGTCCGCGAGCAGGAGCGCCCCTATCTGGTCGCCGCTCCGCCGCAGCTCGTGAAACTTCTCCCGCCCGCGGAAGAACGCCATGTCCGATACTACGTCGCGGGCGGCAACGTCGTCGCGGTGGACAAGGAGTACCGCGTGGTGGATTCCGTCCACATCCCCAGCGTCAAGTTCACCGTGGAGGAAGAATAAGACCAACAGCTTCACTCCATCCATCGCAAGGGCCGGGGATCGCCGCGAGGCGCCCCGGCTCTACTATTGTCACCGTAATTGGTCCCTCCGGAATGGCACTTTGCAAAAAGGGGAGTGCGTCCGGCAATGCAGGCGGTCGTTTGAGAAGACCCCCTCCTCTCCGCATTATTACAGGAATTTCATTATAATGAATTGTCTATCAATCCGAAGGCATCGGGCCGACGCCCCGGGCCTGCGTGCTGCTTGGGCGGGAGCCTCCATGAAACACCAACCGAATCAAACCCGTCCCTTCGTTCCCCTTCTCGCGGCTGCCGCCCTCATTGCCGCGGGCGCACCTGCCCATGCGGGAATCCTTGATCCCAACGCCGCCTTCATCGCGGCCGATTTGGACGTCTCCGGATCCCTCACCTTGGCGGAGTTCACCACCACGCTGGACGCCGGCATCTCGGTGCGCGCGGCGACCAAGAGGTTCAATTCCGCCGACCGCGATCTGGATGGCTCCATCGACTTGAACGAATACCTGATTTTCACCGGCACGATTCCCGCGCCAACGAAGGTCGAAGAGTTGTTCGACGAGGCGGACGAGGATGTCGATGGCTCCCTCAGCTTCGATGAATTTGCATCCACCTTCAACGCCAAGATCCCGATCATCTCCGTCCGGCGATTCTTCATACGGGCCGACGGTGACGTGAGTGGCACCGTCTCCGGGGAGGAATGGGAGGCTTACAAGCGCGGCCCGCGCGGGCAGGCTGGCGCGAACCTTTCGGTCTTCGAACTCGCTGACTTCGATGCGAACGGCGAACTCACTTTGACCGAGTATGGCTACGTCTTTCCCCGCACCGCGGCCTCCGCCAAAGTCCTCGTCAAGTTTAACAGGCTGGATGACAACGAGGACGGCGTCCTGACCACGGACGAGTATAATCCGCGTGTGCGTCGTGGCGCCGCCTTCTGAAACCTTCTTTTGCCGCGACATCCAAAGGCGGACGCGGCAACGGTCGCGTCCGCCTTTTCGTTTTTGCGCGATCTGCCTGCCTCCTGTGATGGCAGATTGCACTCTTTCCCCATTCTAAAGCTCGAAACCGTGGCGAAGCTGCCACGGCACGCGACGTGCAAAACAGTCCTTCATGGCGCGTTCCATTTGGAAAGGGTCGATTGCTTTCGGTCTGGTGAATATCCCGGTGTCGCTCACCGGTGCGGAGGCCAGACCCGACGTGCAGCTCCACATGGTGGATAGCAAGAACCACGCACGCATCCGCTATGAACGGGTGAACGCCGACTCCGGGGAGGAAGTGCCCTGGGACCGAATGGTGCGCGGCTACGAACACGAGGACGGGCAGTTCATCCTTCTTTCCGACAAGGAACTTGAGGCCGTGGAACCGAAGCTCACAAAGACGATCGAGATTTCCGAGTTCGTGCGGCTCGACGAGATCGATCCGCTGCTTTTCGACAAGCCCTACTACCTGGAGCCGGACAAGCGGGGGATGAAGGCCTATGCGCTGTTGCGGGAGGCACTCCGCAAGTCCGGCAAGGCCGGCATCTCCCGGGTGGTAATCCGGACGCGCGAATATTTATCCGCCATGTTCGTGCGGGACGACGTCCTCGTGCTAATGCTCCTGCGCTTTCCCCAAGAGATCAAAGCCTCTTCAAAACTCGATCTTCCGTCCTCTTCCGCCAAGGAGTGGCAACCCGCCAAGCGGGAGATGCAACTCGCGGAGAGGCTGATCGACGAGATGAGCGAGAAATGGAATCCCAAGAACTACCACGACGAGTATCGCGAGGCCCTGATGGATTACATCGAGAAGAAGATCCGCAGCGGCGAGACCGTCGAGGACGTCAAGGAAGGCGACTCCGAGGAACCCGGGTCCCGTGGCAACGTGGTCGATCTTGCCGCTTACCTTGAACAAAGCATCGGCGGAAGAAAGCCAAAGCCCGCCGCGAAGAAACCCGCAGCCAAGAAGGCTGCCAAGAAAGCCGCGAAACATGCCAAAAAGTCCGCCAGCAAAAAGGCCCGCCGCTCCGCTTGAGAAGTATCGCGGGAAACGCAACTTCGAGGTCACCCCCGAACCCAAGGCAAGGCGCTCGAAGGAGAAGGGTTACATGTTCGTCGTGCAGGAGCACCACGCGCGATCGCATCACTTCGACTTCCGCCTCGAGATGGACGGGGTTCTGGTGAGCTGGGCCGTGCCCAAGGGGATCCCGGAAGATCCCGGTGCCAACCGTCTTGCGGTACACGTGGAAGACCATCCGGTCGAATACGGCAGCTTCGAGGGCGAGATCCCCGCGGGCAACTACGGCGCCGGCAAGGTGGCCATCTGGGACACCGGCATCTGGGAGCCGCTTGAGCGCGGCTGGAAGCGCGACTTCGCAAAAGGGAAGTTCAAGTTCATCCTCCACGGCAAGCGGCTCGATGGCCCCTACCTCCTGGCACGGATGAAGGAGGAACCGAACTGGCTGCTGCGGAAGCTTGATCCGGCAACGCATCCGACCGGAACCATCCCCGAACCCGCTTCGGAAACTGCCGCCTTCGTGGCACCGCAATTGTCCCGGCCGGTCCCAACCGTGCCTCAGGGCAAGGAGTGGCTGCACGAAATCAAGTACGATGGTTATCGTTTGATCGCGGTGCGCCGGAAAGGAAAGGTGCGGCTCTTCACCCGCAAACAACTCGATTGGACCGATCGGTTCGCATCACTCGCCAAGCGGCTCGAGAAGCTCGGCAGTGGCGACTTCGTCCTCGATGGCGAGGCGGTGGTCTTCGACCCGAAAGGCAGGACGAGCTTCAGCGACCTTCAGGAGGCATTGAAGGGAGACGGGGAGAAGATCGCCTTCGTCGCCTTCGACCTGCTGAATGCCGACGGCAAGAATCTGCGCGACCTGCCGCTCAGCCAGCGGCTTGAACATCTTGAAATGCTCGTTCCTTCGGAGGAAGGCCCCATCAGGAGATCGAAGGTTTGGACGGCCGACGAGGGTGCCGATCTTTTTCGCCAGGCCTGCCGCCTCGAGCTGGAGGGGATCATCAGCAAGCATGCCCATGCCCGCTATTTCCCGGAAAGCCGGCGCGACTGGGTGAAATCGAAATGCCGCCCGCGCCAGGAATTCGTCATCTGCGGCTTCACGCCGCCCCGGAACTCCTGCCCCGCCTTCGGCGCCTTGGTGCTGGGGTCCTTCGAGAATGGCAAACTGGTGCCGCGCGGCAAGGTGGGCACCGGCTTCACCGAGAACAAGCGCAGGTCCCTGCTCAAGCAAATGGAGAAGCGCGTCGTCACCCATGCCCCCTTCGAGGCGGACAAGCACGTGACCTGGATCCGGCCCGACCTCGTTGCCGAAATCGAGTTCGCCGAACTCACCCGCGAAGGCTCCATCCGCCAGGGCAGTTTTGTCTCGCTTCGGGAGGACAAATCGGCCGCGGAGGTGCATCTTGATTCCGTGGAGCAGGCATCCATTGGCGAAGAGGAGTCCACCGTGCGCGGGATCGTCATCACGCATCCCGAGCGCGTCGTGTTTCCCGCGGATGGGATCCAGAAGCTGGAAGTCGCCCGCTACTATGAACGGGTCGCGGAACTGATGATGCCGCACATCGAGGACCGTCCGCTCGCGCTCCTCCGCGCGCCCGACGGGATCGGCGGTGGAACCTTCTTCCAGAAAAGCTTCAAGGATCACGTGCCGCCCAAGGTGAAGATGAAGACCCTGGACGACGGCACGGAAGTGATCCACATCGGTTCGGTCGAAGGCCTCATCTCCCTCATCCAGTTCGGCGTCCTGGAGATCCATCCATGGGGTGCCTCACTGGCGAATGTCAACAAGCCCGACGTGCTGGTCTGGGATCTCGACCCGGACAAATCGGTGCCTTGGCCGGAGACGCTGGGCGCGGCCTTCCTGCTCCGCGACTTCCTCGCCAAGCATCATCTCCAGTCGCAGGTGAAGACTTCCGGCGGCAAGGGGCTACACGTCATGCTCTACCTCAAGCGGCTGCACGATTGGGAAATCATGAAGCCCTTCGCGAAGGCGGTCGCCGCGCGGGTCGCCGAACTCAGCCCGCGCCGCTTCACGATCGTCGCCAGCAAGACCAAGCGCGGCGGCAAGATCTATATCGACTGGCTCCGCAACGGCAAAGGGGCCACTTGCATCGCCCCGTGGGGCTTGCGCGCACGGGACGGCGCCGCGGTCTCCACGCCGCTCAATTGGAAGGATCTTGCCGATCTCGACCCGCGAGGTTTCACCCTCCGCGAGCCGTTCAAGCTTCCATCGGATTGGAAGGACATCACACCCCAGACGGTGTCCAAGGCGCTGATCAAAGAGATCACGGAAGCATAGGTGGACTCTCAAGCCGCCGCGGCATTGTCCACCACTCCCTTCACGCCGGCGGAGCGGGCGCAATGGGCACAGCAGTAGATGCCGCCCTCCCCTTCTACGCCGTGGCCGACGACGCGGCAGTTGCAATGGCCGCACAGGGGCGCGAGCACCTGGATCGCACACTCGAAGGAGTCGAAGGAATGGGTTTCGCCGTTCATCGTGACGTCGAAGCATTTGTCGTAGGCGTTTCCGCAGCATTCACAGGTTTTCATGATGGCGGAGCCGTTCGCAGATCATGTGCCACCGTCCTGCATGGCATATGGTTTGCGAAAGAGGCGGCGTGAAACCCATGCCCGATCCGCTTGTCCCGCCAGCGATCCTTAAGGAGCATGATCTCGTTTTCACCCACGACGGGATGCCTGGCTACACGCGGCGGCGGAGCGGACGGGGCTTCAGTTACCTCACACCGGCGGGCACGTTGCTACGCAGCGTGGCGGAACGCAATCGCATCGCCTCGCTGGTGATCCCTCCGGCCTACGAATCCGTGTGGATCTGCCAATTGCCGAACGGCCACCTGCAAGCGACCGGACTCGATCAACGAGGACGCAAGCAGTACCGCTATCACCCCGAGTGGCATCTTCTCACCGCCGACCGGAAGTTCGACCTTCTGCCGGCGTTCGCAAAAGCTCTCCCCGCAATCCGCCGGAAGGTCCGCGCCTCCCTCTCAAGCGACACCCTGAACCGGGAGCGGATCATCGCCGGCATCGTCGCGCTTCTGGACAACACCGGCTTCCGGATCGGCAACCACCGCTATGCGCGGGAGAACCGCAGCTTCGGCATCACCTCGCTGCTATCGCGTCACCTGAGCGAGGAAGGCGGCGAATGGGTGCTGCGCTTCAAGGGCAAGTCGGGGAAAGACCATCAAGCACAGATCCGCGATGCGAAGATCGCCGCTTTGATCGCGGAGCTCCACGAACTTCCCGGCCAGCGCCTTTTCCGCCACGAGGACGAAAGCGGCACATGGCACGATGTGGGCACCGCCGATGTGAACGCATGGCTGAAGGAAGCCGGCGGCGGCGACTTCACCGCCAAGCAATTCCGCACTTGGAAAGCGACTCTCCTCTGCGCCCGCGAACTCGGCAGGCAACCCCCCGGGGAGTCTGAAGCCGCCTGCAAGCGCGCGGAAGTGGCCGCCATCCGCGCCACGGCCGACGCTCTCCATCACACCCTCGCGACCTGCCGGAAGTACTATATCCACCCCGGGATTCTGAAAGCCTACCGCGGCGGGGAACTCCACCAGGTCATGCAAGCCAAGCCGCCACGCCTCCGCCGCAGCGATGAAAGCGCAAAATTACGGGCCGACGAACGGCGGGTGCTATTCCTGATCGAGAGATATCCCGCTCGGTCAAGGCGGCGGAGACGTTGAGCACCGCCGCGGCACGCGACATGCGAAGAAAGACTCAACCAACAACATTCGAGCTCATGACACCGATTGATCCAGCCGATCCTATCCCCGCGACGCGCAAGTCCGCGACCGCACCCCCCTATGTGGACGAGGAGCCGAATATCTCGCTCGTCGAGCAGGGCTTGGAAGTCGCGGAAGATGAAATCCGCAATGCCGTGGCCGACGCTTATGAAGAAGGAGCCCGCCAGAGCGCGGACGCCGGCGAATCCTTGGACGATATCGACTACATGGAGACGGAGGACGAGTCCGTGGCCCCCGAGCTGGCCGCCATGCACGAGGAATCCATCCCGGAGGAGGATTGAAACACCAGTGGCGGATGGTGCGGGACGTGCGAAAATGATTCCATGAACACCGCCCTCATCTTCTCGATCTTCCTGATCTGGGTGATGAGTTGCGCCGTCTGCATGGCATGGTTCACGGCGGCCAAAAGACGCTCCGATCCGCACCACTGCGACATCCACGAGCATCCCATGGCGAATTATCTGTGGCCCGGCCTTTTCGCGGCGAGCCTTGTCGCCTGGATCCTTCTGCGGGTAGCGATGGCGCATTAAGCACTTCCCAGGAGTGCATTATGCAATGATGCTGGGCCTCCCCTTATGTTTGGCAGCTTCAAGGACAGTCTGGCCTCCAGTGCCGCGAAATCCCTCCTCGCCGGCAGGATCGAGCGCTACGGGCGCCTGACCGAACTCAGGATCCGCAGCCGGGAGAAGACGATCCGGGTGGAAATGATCCTGGCGGGAGAGGTGGAAGAATTGAAAATCGAGGTCGAGCGCTACCGCGTGACCGGGGTCGCGGGAGCCCACGCCTTGGTGATCGAGAGGATTTTGGCCTCCCGGCAATGGGTTCAGCTCCTTCTGGAGGATTTCGTGGTCGGGAAACCGATTCCGATTCCTTCGGTCGCGCTGGTCGCCCTTGGCGGATCGGAAGGCCCTCCGCCCGCGGAGCCCGGCTTCCCGGCGGCTTGACAGCGGCCCGCCGACGTGCATCCTCCCGCTCCCCGCCGCGTCGGTAACGTGGCCGGGGCCCTCTAACGTCATGAAAAAGGATCTCCATCCGAAATACAATCCGGTCGTCTTCGTTGACATGAC
>CBFGPU010000072.1:0-7977 GCA_965650715.1 uncultured Haloferula sp.
CCGAGCACATCGCCTTCTCGCCCGATGGAGCCCTCCACTTCCTCCCGCTGCCGGTCTTGCTCGACGGCTCGATGCAGCCGCTCTGCAGCCGCCACCGCCAGATCGTGACCGTCACCAGCGCCCGCGATCTGCGCGGCGCGGCCTCGCCCGTGAAACTCGGCGGCGAGCCATGGGCGGTCCTCGGCGTTTCCGAGTTCCCGAAGAGCGGTTTGCCCCCTGGCGACGACCGCTTGCTGGAAGTCCTTTCCCATCTCGATTCCATGCCCGGCACGGCGGATGAAACCCGCCGTCTGAAGAAGCTCGCCCCCCGCGGCTCGGTTTTCCTGCAAGACGGTGCCGCGAACGAGCCGGCCCTGGCCCATCTCAACCCCGCTCCCGGCGTGCTCCACCTCGGCTGCCACGCCTTCTTCCTGCCGGCTCACGTGGCGTCGGGTGCCACCGTGGACTTCGACGAGAATGCAGACCTGCTCTATTCCGGCGGCCTGCTCCTTCACCGTGCGGCCCTGCGCGGCGCGGAGAGCCCGCTACTCTCCGGCGAGGATGATCTGCTCTTCCCCGGCGAGGTGGCGAAGCTGCCCTTGAAGGGAACCCGCCTCGTCACGCTCTCGTCCTGTGAATCCGGTGCGGGCACCGCCGTCTCGGGAGAGGGCTTGCTCGGCTTGCGGCGCGGCTTCGCCCTCGCGGGTGCGCGGGAGATCGCGGTCGCGCTCTGGCCGGTGTCGGATCGCTCCACGCCGGAGTTCATGGAGCGCTTCTATCGGCTCGCCCTCGCCTCGGACCGCCCGGCCCAGGCCCTGTGGCAATGCCAGCGCGAGTTCCTGACGAGGGCCGGCGACGACAACGCCTTCGAAGCCGCCGTGCTGAGATACGGCCCTTTCGTGATCAGCCAGAACACGCCCCTTGAAACCGGCGGGGAAATCGTAGTCGGGGAGAGATCATCCCCCTGGAGGAGAGCTTGGGTCTTGCTGCCGCTGCTGGTCTTCCTTGCGGCTCGCTGGCGCGCGAAGCGAAGTAGCGCGGCTTTGTAAGCCGCGGTCGCAAACGTCGTCCCCTTTCGGCTTCGCTACCTTACACCCCACCGCACGGTCGCGGGATACAATCCCGCGCTACTTCTTCACCGGGGTGCTGCCGCCGCGCATGCCGAAGAACGACGCTCGCTGGAGCATCGGCTTCTTGTCTCGGCCGGCGACCTGGGAAGCCCCGCCCTTGCGATCGCGGCTGCCATCCGCGCTCGCGGAAACGGGAGTGCTGTTCGCCACGGTACGGGATGCCATGACGGCCGATCCGTCGGGGCGCTTCACGGCAGGAATCTTGAGCGTCGAGGGGCTGAGCGCCGAAACCGAGTCACCCTCGTTCGGCTTGATCGATGCGCCGTGCTCGACCTTCCCATTCTTCGACACGGTTCCGACCATGATGCCTTGACCGTGATTCACGATTTTTCCGTTGTTGCCGACTTCCAGGAAGATGCGCCCGCTCCCGGTGTCGAGCCGGCCCTTGTTGGAGACTTCGCTACCGGCGGCAATCTCGATCCGGCTTGCACGGGTTTCGCCAAGGTGGAGCACGAAACCGTTGCCGCTTCCCACCTTCATCTTCCGTCCGTTCGCGGCGGGATCGACGGTGATTTCGGTGCCCGCCGCCATGCGCACGCTATCCGTGGCCTTCAGCTTCGCGCCGCGCCCCACATCGATCCACCGCCCGGCCAGGACGACATCGCCACCCGTGGCGCGGATGTGTCCGCTCACGCTCAACCCGTTGAATCCGGCCGGATCCCCGCTCAGCGTGTAGCCGCCACCGCTCAGGAAGGCGGTCGGATTCGCATCGAGAGCGCCCATCGTCACGGACTTCGCCGTCACATTCCCGCTTACCACCAGATCGGCGGTCGGAGAAAAGAAGGCGACGTTGCCGTTCGAAGTGACCGTCCCGGCGATGCTGTTCAAGCCGGTGCCGCCCAGCATGTTCACCACGGTGTCGCCACCGGTGAAATTGAAGATGATCTCGCTGCCCTCGCTCAGGTTGAACCCGGAAGACCAGTCGAGAATGCTATTGCCGGTAAGCTGGAAAACCAGACGGGTACCGGTCGCCGTGGTCTCGGTAACCCAGGTGGCGGTGCCGGAGGACAGCACGGGCACGCCCGGCATTTGGGCGTACGCGGGTGCGGCGAGGAATGCCGGGATCAACCCGGCAAGGGGGAACAGGCTGGCGTTCATGTCGTGCGGGTTCGGTGGGACTTGGCGACCGCTCGGTGTTTTTGAAAATAAGGATCACTTAGAGGCTTGCAAAGCATTCTTTTTTGGTATTTTCTACATTCCGCTGTCCCCAATGTCCCCCGCCTCTCCCCAGAAGCACTTGGAAAAGTGCTGGGAAGCCTGCTGGCACCGAGCCCGCCGGCCGGTCGAAGGCGTGCTTCTACCCGAGGATCGTGCCGCGGAAATCGCCGAACGGGTGCTGCGGAACATCACGATGGATTTTGAAAAACTCCCCGCCGAAGCGGAGTTCGCGGCCCGGGTGATCGAGGAAACTACCGAAGCCACCCGCGACCTTGTCGCCGGCGAGCGCCGCAAGGTCACAAATCCCCAGCTTCACCACGATCCGGCCGACCGCCGTTACCCCCAGAATCTCGATCTGGACCGCCTGCAGCGCGTCCATCCCGAGCGCGGCTATCACGACCCGGAGTGGAACCGCCTTCCCGACACCTTGCGCCCGCTGGCGCTGGCGACGCTGCACCGCAAGGGCATCAAGGACCACGACGCCGAGGATGTTTTCATCGAAACCCTCGCCGAACTCGCACGCGAGCGGGACAATGACCGCAAGGCCCTGATCCAGGAGCCCACGGTCTTCGAAGAGATCATCCCCCTTCATTCCCAGATCGTCCAATTCCGGGCGATCGACTGGTTCCGCCGCCGCGGCGCGCTGAAGAACCAACCGAACAACGGCGACAGCTTCGACGCCCTCACGGGCGACTCCGAACGCCCGCTGCAGTTCGAGGACGAATCGACCGCCGCCATCACCTTCGAGAAGATTTACAAGGAATGCCGCGAGGCGCTCAGCCCCGTCGAGTGGCAACTCGTTTACGCTCTCTACGTGGCCCAGACCGCAACCGTCCAGGATCTCGTCCGCAACGACAAGGTCTGCGCCAAGCTCGGCATCAAGCCCGGTGCCTCCGACTCCACCCGCCGCCGCGCCATCGGCGACCTGGTGGAAGGAGCTTTGGAAAAAATCAGGGAAAATTTAGTATTTTGAAAATCGGATATTCCCGACTGCGATTGGAGAATTGAAGCCATGCACTTGGAACTCCCGGAACGCCTCCACTCCACCCGAGACCTCCTGATGCGCAGCCTTCCCGTGCACCCGCTCGAGAAGGCTCCCGCCATGCCCGCCGGTCTGGCGGACGATCTGATGGCTCGGCATGCCCCGAAAGCCGCCGTCATCAAGCGGGTGGTCGCGACGACGTCGCTTCTTGAAAAGGTCCGTACCTTCCTCGCCACGCCCGCCTTCGGCGTAGCCGCTGCCGCGGTAGTGGTGCTGGGAGTCGCCGTCCCGATGATTTCCAAGCCCGTACCGCAGGAGAGCTTCCGCGGGATGGATTCCACCGCGGTCTCGGGTGATGCCGTCACCATCCTCTTCGTGGGCACCAACCGGGCCCTGCAATCGGCTGTCGAGAACTCCGGCAACTTCGAACCATCCGCCTTCCGCAGCGCAGTCGATCTTGCCTCTGCCCAGGAAGTCGCGGGCGCAAAGGTCGTGATCGACTTCAACACGGAAAAGATCCACGCGGTCGACGCCACCGGAGCCGAAACCTATTCCGCGAGAATCCCGGCCGAGACCGACAAGATCGCGAACGCGGTCGCGGATGCGGTTTCACGGCTCTGAGACGGGCGGTTCCAACCCGCCGGCGATTTTCCCATCCCTCTGCGGGCGGAGTTCTGCTAGAGCGTGTCGGCGATGGCGCGTTACCCCACCCGATTCCAGCTCCGCACCTTGTGGAATGCGGCCACCGGTGTGTCCATTCTGGTGCTCGGCGCGCTCATCGTCGGGCTGATCTGGCTGGTCGGGAAGATCTTCGGCTTCCTCCAGCCGGTGCTGGTGCCGCTGGCCGTGGCCGCGATCACCGCCTACTTGCTGGACCCGGTGGTGCGGCTGTTCCAGAAGCGCGGCTTCTCCCGCCGTTGGTCGGTCGTCTCCGTGTTCGCGACTTTCACCCTCCTCGTCGCCGGCCTCGTCGCGATCATGATCCCGCTCGTCGGCGGCCAGATCCACGAGTTCCAGCAGCAGCGCGAGGAGATGGCCGCCACTGCCAGGGCCACGACTCCCGCCGAGCAGGAAGCCATCGCCGAGAACCCCGCGGCGGCGAAGAAGCCGCTCGACGAGGTCATCGTCGATATCCTGATCGATACCCGCAACAAGAGCGAGTGGTCGAAACCCTTCATCGATCCCCTGCTCGCCCCGCCGAAGGCGGAAGGAGACAAAGGCGAGACCGCTCCCAAAGCCGACATCGGGGCCGAACTGGACCTCGCATTCCAGGAGAAGCGGCCGGTCGATCCTCCGATCATCCTCGAAGAGACGGAGCTCTGGTGGCAGGCCAAGGGCTATCTCGATGAGATTTTCAGTTGGGTGAAGGGCGGGGCTGGCAAGGTGCTCGGTTTCCTCGGCCTCGCGCTCGGCTTCCTGATGGTGCCGATCTACCTCTATTACATCCTGAACGAGAGTGCCGCGATCAAGGAGCACTGGCACGACTACGTCCCGCTCAAGGCCTCCCGCTTCAAAACCGAACTGGTCGAGACGCTCACCGAGATCAACCGCTACATGATCTCGTTCTTCCGCGGCCAGGTCCTCGTCGCTTTCATCGATGGCATGCTGGTCGGCATCGCCCTAACCATCTTCGGCCTGCCACTCGGCTTGCTGATCGGTATCCTGATGGCGATCCTCGGAATCATCCCCTACATCGGGAATATCATCACGCTCATCCCGGCCTGCGTGCTGGCCTGGTTCCATTTCAGCGTCCCGGACAACCAGGGCTGGCTCGGCTCCAATCCCTGGGCCTACGTCGGTGGCGTCGTGGCCATCTTCGTGATTGTCCAGCAGATCAATTCGCTGCTCACCGCGCCCAAGATCGTCGGCGACTCGGTGGGTCTGCATCCCATGACGGTCATCTTCTCGATGCTGTTCTGGTCTTTGATCCTCGGCGGTTTCGTCGGAGCCTTGCTGGCCGTCCCGCTGACCGCCGCGGTGAAGGTGCTCTTCCGCCGCTACATTTGGGAGCGCAAGATCAAGGAGGATGCGGAGAACCGCGACGACGGCTACGAGGAGTGGGAGCCTTCCGAGTCGGAGGCCTGAGAGCGGGCTTGCCCGGGAGCTTGCGGCATGGCGGTATCCGCCGGGTGATTCGTACCGCTTTCTTGCTTCTCGCGTCCGCGGGGCTGGCGCATTCCCAGATTCACGCGGATTTCACCGTGTCCCATGGCGGCACGCCGCTCGGAACCTTCCGCGCCCGGCTGGACCATGACAAGGCACCGCGGACCTGCGCCAACTTCATCGGGCTCGCCACCGGCAAGCGACCCTGGATCAAGCTTCCCACCGGCCAGGTCGTGGAGAACCGTCCTTACTACGACGGCCTGACCTTTCACCGCCTGGTCCACAACTTCGTGATCCAGGGCGGCTCCCCGAACGGTCAGGGAACCGATGGTCCCGGCTACGTGATCCAGGACGAGTATCACGCCGGCCTCCGCCATTCGGGCCGCTACATGCTTTCGATGGCGAAGGGCAACACGCCGAACAGCGGCGGCTCGCAGTTCTTCATCACCCTCGCCGCCGCCTCCGGGCTCGACGACAAGCACTCGGTTTTCGGCGAGGTGATCTCCGGTCGCGAAATCATCGACAACTTCACCAACCCGGCGCTCTTCCCGACCACCAGCGAGCGGCCGAACAGCCCCATCACGATGGACTCGGTGGTCATCTCCGGTCCCGGCTTGGAAAGCTTCGACCTGAACAATCCGGCATGGAGACTGCCGGTGATCCGCAGCAAACCGATGCGGGGAACCCGCGTGGCGGCGAACAACAGCTTCGTCCTGAACTTCGACCGCAAGTTCCAGACCGAGAACGTGCTTTCGTATTCGATGGACCTGCGCAACTGGTCCTACTTCCGCCATGTCCGCAGCCGCGATGATTTCGCCGGGTATCAATTCACCGTCACCGGCGTGACCTTCCCGAAGTTTTTCATGACCTGCGCCGAGGTCGACTACGGCGCCACGTTCAATCCGCCGTCTCCCCTCCTTCCCTCCGGCAAGAGTATCACGATCAGCGACCGCAGCGGCAATATCTTGACCTTGCTGTCGAACGGAGCGGGCGGCGGCACGTGGTCCTATACCGGCGGTGCTTCCGGAACCCTCGCGAGCCTCGGCACCACGGATTACTCCACGGCCAGCGGGGCAAGCACCTACACCTACATCCCCGGCTCCTCCATCCCGGGCTTCGCCACCGAGTCCCATCTCTTCCCCCTCACGCAGTTGAATGTGAGCTTTGGCAGCCCCGGTCCCGCGGGCTGGACATCCCTGGCCGGGATCTTGTCCTTCCACGAGAGCAACTCCGGTTGGTTCGAGGGTGCCGCGCAGCTTGAGAGCGGCGGAATCCTGGTCCAGCGCTCCTTCACACTGTCCCCCTAACCTGCCGCAATCCGCCCTTGGCGGGCCGGAAATCGCCTCCTAGCGTCGCCGTCCCATGTCTCGCAGCTACCGCATTGCAATCCTCTCCGGCGACGGGATCGGCCCGGAGGTCATGATCGAAGCCCTCCGCGTACTCGACGCCGTGGAGGCGAAGTTCGGCTTCACCACCACCCGTGAGGAGCGCCTTGTCGGCGGTGCCGCGATCGATGCCACCGGTCACCCGCTTCCGCCCGAGACCATCGCTTCCTGCGAACAGAGCGATGGCATCCTCTTCGGCTCCGTGGGCGGGCCGAAGTGGGAAGGCCTGCCGCCGGACATCCAGCCAGAGCGCGGCGCGCTGCTACCGCTGCGCAAGCACTTCGGCCTCTTCGCGAATCTCCGTCCCGGCGTCTGCCTGCCCTCGCTGACCCATGCCTCGCCGGTGAAGAACGAGCTCATCCCGAACGGCTTCGACGTGCTCTGCGTGCGCGAGCTCACGGGCGGTGTCTATTTCGGCCAGCCGAAAGGCCGCGAGGAGCGCGATGGCGAGCCGGTCGCCTTCGACACGATGGTTTACCGCAAGAGCGAGATCGACCGCATCCTGCGGGTCGCCTTCACCGCGGCGATGGGCCGTGGCAAGCGGCTGGTCTCGGTGGACAAGGCGAACGTGCTCGCGACCTCCGTGTTGTGGCGCGAGACCGCGGTGGAAGTGGCGAAGGATTTCCCGGAAGTGGAACTCAGCCACCTCTACGTGGACAATGCCGCGATGCAACTCGTGCGGCGTCCGGATTCCTTCGACGTGCTGGTCACGGAGAACCTCTTCGGCGACATCCTCTCGGACGAGATGGCGATGATCTCCGGTTCGCTCGGCATGCTGCCCAGCGCCTCGCTCGGCAAGCAGAAGGAGGGCGGGCTTTACTTCGGCATGTATGAGCCTTCCGGCGGCTCGGCTCCGGACATCGCGGGCAAGGGCATTGCCAATCCGATCGCGCAGATCCTCTCCGCCGCGATGCTGCTGCGCTTCTCGCTGGGCGAGAACGAGGCCGCGGCGGCGATCGAAGCGGCGGTTGCGAAGGCCATCGACGACGGCTTCCGGACCGGCGACATCGCCACCGGCGCGGCCGGCGAGACGAAGGTCGGCACGACCGGGATGGGCGACGCGGTGCTGGCGCGGTTATAAGTTCTTGTGACAGCTCCGCCCCGCGGGCCTTCGGGTCCGCGGGGCTTTTTTAGTGCTAAATTTCCCGGCCCGACGGGGAGTTTCGTTTTGACAGCGGGGCCGGACGGGCATTCACTGCCGCCACCTGAGATTCATTCTCAATAACGAGCTTCCCCTTCT
>CBFGPU010000073.1:0-7947 GCA_965650715.1 uncultured Haloferula sp.
CAAGCATGCCCGCGCCTATCTCGCCAAGGCCAAGCTAACCGGTGATCCGCCCTACCCCGCCTCCTACTCTAACTACGGGATGGGCCTGCTCGGTGATCTGCTCGCGGAGGCTTCCGGCAAAAGCTGGGAAGAGCTGGTGAAAGAAAAGATCACCGGCCCCCTAGGGATGCCCGACACGGTGGTCGTACTCAATGAGGAACAGAGGTCCCGCCTCGCACCACCCTATGCCGGCAGCAAGGTAAATCACTCATGGACCTTTCAGGCCATGGTCGGAGCGGGCGGGCTGCGCTCCACCGCTAGCGATCTTCTGCGCTTCGGCGAGGCGCTCATCGATCCAGCAAAGACACCGCTTCAACCCGCCATCCGCCGCATGATGGAAGTCCACGCGCCCTATCGCGACATGTCCGCGGAGATAGGTCTCGGCATCATCATCGCCAAGCTCGATGGGCAGCGCGAATATACCCACGACGGCGGCACCGGCGGCTATCGCTCGACCTTGCAAGTGATCCCCGCCCTCAAGCGGGTGCGCGTGGTACTCGTGAACAATGCCGAACTCGCTGCATCCGCGGTGCTGGGAGCTACACGCGAGGAAGCGGCGGCCAAAGATGCACCGGAGATCAAGCTCGCACCGGAAGCGCTCGACGCCTTCACCGGCGTTTACGACATTGGACCCGCGAGCCGCTTCACCGTCCTTCGTCGCGAGGATGCCCTCTGGGTCCGCCTCACCGGCCAAACCTTCCTCCGTGTGAAACCGGTCGCGAAGGATCGTTTTCGCTACCACGATGTCGCGGCCGAGCTCCAATTCGCGCGCGAGGAAGACAAGGTGGCCTCCCTCGTCCTCCACCAGAACGGCCGCGAAGTGGCCGCCACGCGATCCGACGCCGCAGCGCCCGTCATCCTCTTCACGCCCCGGGACGAACTGAAAGCCTACGAAGGCGAGTATGCCCTGAGCCCCTTCGCCACCTTCACCGTAAGCGTGAAGGCCGGCACCCTCTTCGCCCAGCTCACCGGCCAACCCGCTGTGCCCGTCTTCGAAACGAAGCCCGGCTACTTCGAATACGACGTCGTCACCGCCGCCCTCGAATTCGAACGCGACGAGGACGGCAAGGTAAACGCCCTCATCCTCCACCAGAACGGCACCCACCGCGCGAAGCGCAAGTAGCGCAACTTTCGAAGTTGCGTCTGCCCACGTCCCCCTACACCGGAGGACCGCCGCCCTCCTACCCCTCGTCCTCCAGTAGCAGCAGCTCCCACCCCCGCCGCCACCGCAATCCCCTGAAGCCAAGGCGCCCCGCACAGCTTCCTTGATACATCCCGCGATTCCCGCTCGTCTCATCGTTGCATGATCCGCCAGCTCCTTTGCCTCGCCCTCGTCGCGCCCGTCTTCGCCAAGGAAGTCCCGCCCGTTCCCGCGGAACTCTCCGCCTACGTCCTCGACCCCGCGCCGCAACCCGCGGGCCTCATGCTCCGGAAGGGCGACCGCCTCGCAATCTGCGGCGATTCCATCACCGAGCAGAAGCGCTACTCGGTCATCATGGAGACCTACCTCACCGCCTGCACGCCCGAGCTGGAAATCACCTGCCGCCAGTACGGCTGGAGCGGCGAACAGGCCGGCGGCTTCCTCCGTCGCATGGAGAGCGACGTGCTGCGCTTCAAGCCCACCATCGCCACCACCTGCTACGGCATGAACGATTTCCGTTACGTGCCCTTCAACGAAGCCATCGCCGCGGAATACCGCAACAACGAGACCGCCATGGTCCAGGCCTTCAAGCAGGCCGGCGCGCGTGTCCTGTTAGGTTCCTCCGGCATCATCGATACCGTGCCGCACTGGGTGAAGAGCGCCTCCGGCACGAAGGAAGACCTCAACCTCGCCCTCTCGAAATTCCGCAATATCGGCATCGGCGTCGCGAAAGCCGAATCTGTTGGCTTCGCCGACGTCTATCGCCCCATGCTCCTCGCCGACTTCCAGGCGGAGAAACTCCACGGTCCGGACTTCATGGTCTCCGGCAAGGATGGCGTCCATCCCGGCTGGGCCGGCCAGGTCATCATGGCCTACGCATTCATCAAGGGCCTCGGCCTCGATGGCAATCTCGGCACGATCACCTACGACCCCGCGGCGAACAAAGCCACCGCCACCGCCGGTCACGAAGTCCTGTCCTCCGCCGATGGCACCATCACGCTCCGCAGCTCGAAGCTCCCCTTCTGCGGCGGCCCCGGCGACCTGAAGAATGACGACTCGATCCGCGCCGGACTCGCCCTCGTCCCCTTCGATGACGAATTGAACCGCTTCATCCTCAAGATCGAATCGACCGCCGCCACTTCCTATGAAGTCCGCTGGGGCGAGACCTCCCGCAGCTACACCGCCGACCAAATGAAGGCCGGCATCAATCTCGCCAAGGACTTCGAAGCCAACCCGCTCCAGCCCGCCTTCAAGCGCGTCTGGGATGCGGTCGAGGCCAAGCAGAACTACGAGACCCGCCAGATCAAAACCCTCGTCCACGGCCCCGAAGGTGCCGCCGACCTCGAAGCCACCTTCGCCCTCACCGAAAAAGCCCGCGCGCCCCTCGCCAAAGCCGTCGCCGAGGCCCTCAAGCCCGTCGAGCACAGCATCTCGATCACGCCCGCCCCCTGAGCCAGCCGCATCCCGCGCCAGCCATAAGGAGGGGGGACACTCCTGTCCCCCGTTCCAAAACTGTCACCCCGACGGCAGGAGTGTCGTCGCTCCTTGTGCTTCTCTCAAGCCTCCCGCCTCTCCCCTCCCGGGATCTCCTCCTTCGCCTTCCCCTTCTGCGCCCGATCCATCGCCCATCCCACCACCGCCATCGCGAGGAAAAACAGGATCACCCCGTAGAACAAGTGCAGCGCCCCCTTCTTGCTATCCGAGAAGCCGTAGTTGTGCAGCCCCACGCTCAGGAAGTTCACCCCCCACCACGAAAAGGACACGATGATCGCCCCGAAGATCGAGGCCATGTGCAAGCCCCACTCCCTGATATAGCCGCCCAACCGCGCGTGCAGGATCGCCAGCGTCCATAGCACGATCATCAGCGCGCCGTTCTCCTTCGGGTCCCAGCCCCAGAAGCGGCCCCACGAATCGTTCGCCCAGATCCCACCCAGCACCGTGCCGATCAGCGATAGCACCAGCGTCAGGCACAGGCAGCCGTACGCCGCCCGCGTGATCGAGCGCCGCAGCGACACGTCGCCCTCGTCCAGCCCGAGCACCCGCAGCATCACGTAGGAAATCGAGATCAGCGCCGAGATCAGCCCGCTCGCGTAGCCGAGCGTGATCGTGATCACGTGCGTGGAGAGCCAGAAATTCGAGCGCAGCACCGCGATCAGCGGGTCGAGGTGATCCTTCCCTTCCCCCACCTCGAAGCGCCGCGCCAGCACGATCAGGAAGGCCGCACCGATCGGCGCGATCCCCAGCACGAACTTCTTCTTCGACATCCATAGTACCAGCAGAGCGAAGATCACCAGCGCCATGTCGATGAAGATGATCGTGTCGTACAGGTTCCCCACCGGCGGCCGCTGCATGATGATGCAGCGCTTCACGATCGGGATGATCACGTAGATCAAGCCCAGCACCATGCAGGAGACCGTGGCCCAGTAGCTGATCCTTCCCGCCACGCTCTCCCCCGTGAATAGCATCACCCCGGAGGTGACCGTCGCCATCAGGAAAAACACCAGCGCATACAGCAGCCAGTTCTTGCGGAAGTAATCCGCCTCCAGCGGAATCGACTTGTATTCGCCGCGCTCCTGCGCCCGCGCCACGATGCTCTCCTCCAGCGCCCCGAACTTGTCGCGGAAGGCCCCCTCGCCCGTGTTCAGCGCCAGCACCGTTTCCTCCAGCAGCTTCACGTCCTGGATCGACTGCTCCGGCTCGCGGGTCTCCCCGGTGAAGATGTTGAACATCCGGTCGCCCGCACTCACCCAGGTCGGGTCCTCCTTGTTCGAGGGCGGGAACAGCTTCAGCCCGAAGTTCGACTCGTTCGCGCGCTCCACGATCAGCGTCTGGATCGTCTGCACCTGCTCCGGCAGCGGCGTACCCTTCTGTTGGAAATCCGCCACCGCCTGGCGGATCTTCGGAGCCGCGCCCATGACCTCGCTGATCGGCAGCACCTTGCCGCCCTCGCGCTGCGCCGAGCCGGGCAGCAAGCCCTCGCGCGCGAACTTCATGTAGTTCGTCAGCGCCTCGAAGGTCGCCACGTTCGAGTAGAGCTCGATCGTCTGCGTTTCGATCGTCTTGCGGTTCGCCGCCGGGATCTGGTTGTACGAGTTCGCGAATTGCTTCAGCTTCTCCACCTGCGGTGCGATGTCGTTGTAGCTGTACCGGTCGCGGCGGTCCTTCGTCGTCACGCCGATCGCCTTGAGCACGTCCGCATTGTCCAAGCGGAAGGTCGGCAATTCCTTCGCCAGTTCGGGGCGGAAGAGACAGTCCATCATCCACTCCAGCGGCTTCAGGCGGATCTTCTCGCCATCCTTGCCGATGATGTCCATCGAGCGCTGGCCGTGCAGGCTCAGCATCGTGAAGCCCGCATAGGTCCCGAGCGGCTTCACCCGCCCGCCATCCTGCACCGGCAGCAGCGAGGCCTTCTCGATCGTCTCCTCGTCCCAGGAGGTGTAGGCAGGGATCTCGCGCACCGCCCCCTCGGGGGTGCTATCCTTGTAAACGAGATACACCAGGCTCACCAGGCCGGCCAGCCCCAGGCAGAAAACGATCCAGCGTCCGATCTTCGCGTTCATCTCAAGCGGCTTGGTTGGAGGTCTTGTTTTTCCCGCGGGTCAGGAAGCCCCACAGCTTCAGCAGGAAGTGCAGGCAGAGTCCGAATCCCGCGACGTAGATGCTGTACTTCGGCCACTGATCGGATGGATTCCGCACGACTTCAAATCCGGAAATCGTCGCCTCCCCTCCGTCGCGCGGCGCGCTGTTGATCATCGTGTGCTGGTAAAAGGTCAGCCCGCCGTAGCGCATCGGCTCGTTCATCTCGATGAACACCTTCGCCTCCCGGCCATCCTCGATCCGCACAATGTCGCTTTCGAAAAACTTCGGCTTCGTCGTGTGGGGGTAGTACTCCGACCGCGCGTCCACCAGCCGCACCTGGAAGGGCACCGGCCACACCCGCTTCTCCATCCGGATCGCGAAAGTGCGGCCATCGGCACGCACGGTAAAGGGCGCCCGCGAAGCAAAGGTATCCGGATCCGGCACCAGTAGGATGAAGGGTTCGCCGTTCTTGCCATCGCGTCCCAGCACCTTGGCATGAATACCCGGCGTATCCTGTTCGGTCATTTTCCCGGGATCCTGCGCGAAAAGGAACCAGCCGTCCACGATCGGCTCGTTGCGGGAGGGCGCCATGCTCGCCGTGGAGACCACCCGCGCGTTCTGCACATAGCGCGCGAGTTCCAGATCGAAGGGCAGGCTGGGAATGCGGATCGTCCGCCGCTCATCCGCCTCATCGAGATCCTTGTAATACTTGTCCTCCACGAAGTGCACCGGCCCCACGGACTTGCCGTCCTTCACCTCGATGATCTCCACCGTCGTCTCGGTCAGCGACTGCGCGAAATCCGAGGTCGTCGGCAATCCCGTCCCCTCCTTCTCGCTCAGCATCATGAGACCGCGTTCTTCCGTGAGCTGCGCCACTCCGCCCGCGATCATCATGAAGATGATCCCGAAGTGCGCGAGCAGGATGCCGATGGTCCTCGGGCTCTTCCGCAGCTTGATGATGCCGCCCAGCGTGAGATTGATCACCAGCAGCGCGCAAACCCAGTAGCCGCCGGGGAGCGGGGGCAGGTACTTTTCCTTGCCCGCCAGATGCGGGAAAAACACCGCGGCATCCGGCCGGACGACGGGCACCGCCGGGTTGAAATATTTCTCCAGCGTCGCGTGCAACCCGTGATGCACCTGCTCCAGCGTCGCCAGCCAGGTCAGCACCAGCAGGATCACCAGCAGCGTGGTCGCCAGGCCGAATCCCGCCAGCCACTCTACAAAACGCGCGGGAAAAGACTTCGTCGGGGCGGTGGACACCGGGGCAGCGGAACTCATCGGGGCAGCAAGTTACGGGGTAAGAAGGCGGGCTTGTTCACTCACCCCGGTTGCGGAGCGCGGCCACGAAGGCTTTCAGTTTCTCTTTCTCCGCCTTCACCTCGTCGGCGGGGCCGGTCATCTTCACGGTCACGATCCGGCCGTCCTTCTCCGCGATGATGCCGTAGAGCGCTTGTCCCGGCTTGGCGGGCTGACCCATGCCGGGCATGTAATCGCCCTCCGCCTCGACCCACAGGCCCGGAATGCCGGTGACGACTCCTTGCTCCAGCTTGGCGATCGCCGCCTCGCTCAGCGGATCCTTGTCGAATTGCCGCAGCCAGCGGTTCACGTTGTCCGCCATCCCCCCCGCCGCAAGACCCACGGCGACATCCCCGCCGGTGCCGAAGCGGTAGCTCAGCAGGCGGAACTGCGAGCCCGGCTGCTCCAGCCAACCCTCCGGCACCATCCCGGCGATGATCGGACCCGTCCCGGGGCGTTCAAAACGTTCGTTGCTGCTTGCGTCCAGCTTCAGGTCCTGGTCGCGCATCGTCAGCGCCCGGGTGTGATCGACCGTCTCTTCCGATTTGCGGCAGGCAGGCAGCAACAGCAGCGCCACGCCGAGGCACGCGGTGAATCCCCGGATTTTCATCGCGCCGCGGATAGCCCCGCCCGCCGCCACGTGCAAGGCCATTCCGGTTCGAAAAATGACCATCATCGCCCCCTATTACCTCTCTTCACGTTTAAAAATTAGTGCTTAGTCATTAGTAATTCCTTCTTTTCTCCCCGTGAGCGCCATCCGCTACTTCAACCGACACACCGGCCGCGAGGAGACCGAACAGGTCTACGGCGAGGGCTTCCTGAAATTCAGCTACGGCAATCCCCTCGGCGCGCTCCCCCTCCACGCCATGGTCAAGCGCGGCGGCTTCTCCCGCTGGTACGGCCGCCGCATGGACAGCCCCGCCACCAAGGCCAAGGTCGCCCCCTTCATCGCCCGATACGGCCTCGACCCCGCCGAGTTCGCCGACTCCCCGGACTCGTATGCCACCTTCAACGAGTTCTTCTACCGCAAGCTCAAGCCCGAAGCCCGCCCCATCGCCGGCTCAGCCGCCGTCTTCCCCGCCGATGGCCGCCACCTCGGCTTCCAGAATGCCAGCGCCATCCAAGGCGTCTTCGTGAAGGGCCAGAACTTCGACCTCGGCCAGCTCCTCGGCGACGACTCCCTCGCCGCGAAATACGCCGACGGCTCTCTCGTCCTCTCCCGCCTCTGCCCCGTCGATTACCACCGCTTCCACTTCCCCGCCTCCGGCACCCCCGGCACCGTGAAGCTCATCAACGGCCCGCTCTTCTCCGTCTCCCCCATCGCCCTCCGCCGCCGCCTCTCCTACCTCTGGGAGAACAAGCGCACACTCACCATGCTGGAGACCGCGGATCTCGGCACGGTCCTTCTCATGGAAATCGGCGCCACCTGCGTCGGCTCGATCCTCCAGACCTTCACCCCCGGCAAGCCCGTCCAAAAGGGCGACGAGAAAGGCTACTTCGCTTTCGGCGGCTCCTCCACCATCACCATCTTCGAACCTAGTGCCGTGAAGCTCGCCGGGGACCTTGTCGACTGCTCCGCCCGCCAGCTCGAACTCTACGCCAAGGTCGGCACCTCCATGGCCGAAGCCGCCCGTTAACCGGGAGCTTCTTTCTTACGGGGAGGCGGAGCCTTCCTTGCGCAGGGGGCGGCGTTCGATGGCTTTGCTGCCGACGACACAATCCGTGACCAGGGCGGTCCAGCCGATGCCGGTGCTCCAGAAGGCCACCTGGCGATCCTCCGCCCGGAAGCGGCGCGGGCGAGCGGCCACGAAATGATGAGCCTTCCCGCTCACGACCACCGGCTTGGGGGTGCTCTCGTAGGGTCGCTTGAGTAGATCCAGGAAAAGCGAGCG
>CBFGPU010000074.1:0-7947 GCA_965650715.1 uncultured Haloferula sp.
GCCGGCGGCTTCCTCGAAAACCGCGCGGCGCTCTTCCGGCTTGGAGGAGAGGATCTGGTCGATCTGGCCCTGCGCCATGATCGAGTAGGCGGTGCGGCCGATGCCGGTGTCCATGAGCAGGTCATGGATGTCCTTCAGGCGGCAGAGGGTGCCGTTGATGCGGTATTCCGACTTGCCATCGCGGAAGACGCGGCGCGTCAGCGAGACCTCGTTGTAGTCCACCTTCAGCGCCTCCTCGCAGTCGGCCATGGTGAGCGTCACCTCGGCCATGCCAAGCGGCTTGCGGCGCTCGGTGCCGTTGAAAATGACGTCCGCCATTTCACCGCCACGCAGCGCCTTGGCCGAGGTTTCCCCCAGCACCCAACGAATGGCGTCCACAACGTTCGACTTGCCGCATCCGTTCGGGCCGACGATACCGGTTACGCCCTGGTGGAACTCGATCTTCGTCTTGTCCGCAAAGGACTTGAAGCCATGGATGTCGAGAGACTTTAAATACATGCGACAGAAGCGGGTGAGAGGTTCAGCCCGGGAGGGAATCCGGACAAAGCCAACCATACCCCGGATTCCGGTCCCGAAAAGCAAACGCCTTGGCTCAGACTACATCTTGTATGACTAACCGGAAAACACTACCACCCGTTGAGCTTTGTGAACTTTAAGATTTCCAAATCATTCTGCATAGCGGGGGACGGACTCCGCGCTTGAGTTGTCCGACAGCCCCGACTCTTCTAACGCTCTCACCTACCATGTCCGACTTCCTGACCGTCTCCCGAGCCGCCCACGACCAACTTGTAGAAGCCGCCTACCGTTCCCGCGGCTACACCGCGGACGAGGCATCGGAAGGAGCCAAACTGGCGGCCGAGGCTGCGCGGCACGGGATCCGCACCCACCACGCGCTCAAGGCCTTGCATCTCGATCATCTGCTCGGCAGCGCGGTCGGCGGCTGCAATCCCGGTGCCGAGATCGAAGTGGTGAAATCCCGCTTCGCCGGTTCGGAAATCTGGAACGCCAACCGCAAGCTCGGCCAGAGCGTGGCCTACCGCGCGATCGACCGCTGCATCGAACTCGCGGATCAATACGGCATCGGCCAGGTCAGCGTGGACAACGCCTTCCACTACCTGTGGGGGGGCGGCTACGTGATGGAAGCGGCCGAGCGCGGCTATATCGCCTACACCAATTGCACCTCGGCCCTTGCGGAGGTCGTGCCCTTCGGCGGGAAATACCCCACCCTCGGGACCAACCCGCACTCCTGGGGTTTCCCGACCACCGCGGCCCTGGGCTTCCCGGTGGTGAGCGACTGGGCGACTTCCACCGTGGCCATGGGTCGGGTGCAGCAGCTCAAGCGCGAGGGCAAGATGCTCCCGCCCGGCGCGGCCGTGGACAAGAACGGCAACCCGACCAACGACCCGAACGAAGTGGTCGCTCTGCTTCCCTTCGGCGCGCACAAGGGCTACGCCATGTGCCTGATCAACGAGCTTTACGCGGGCCTGATCGGCGGCTCCCTCCCCACCCTGCGCGGTCGTCCGGCGGTGGCACCCGCCGACGAGAAGACTACCACGGCATTCTACTTCCAGGTGATCCACCCGGAGGCGATCTCCGGTAGCGATTTCGCGAAAGGACGCGACCAGATGACGAACCTCGCGGAGGTGATCAAGGACGTCTTCGGCCACGGCAACGAGGGCTGTATTCTTCCGGGGCAGTTCGAGGCGGAGGCCAGGAAGCGCTCCGATGAAGCAGGCGGCCTGCATTTCACCGCGGCAGAACTGGCGGAGTTCAACGCACTGGCGAAGGAGCTGGGAATCGCCGGTCTTGAGCCTCTCGTCGCGGCGTAGACCCTTTTTCGGGAGCACGCCGATGATATTTCGCTCCCCCGGAGCCGCCCGGGGTCCGGAGGAGCGATGACATCCGGTGTCAAGCCGCAGCGACCACGCCGCGCTCGCCTTCGAGCTCTACAGCCGTGATCGAGTCTCAGGGCATCTGCATCTTTTCGAACCAGCTTGCCAGGGCACGCTCGTCCGGAGCCTCCATCACGCAGGAGATCCTGCTGCGGAGAGGTTCATGAAGCTCCGGTAGGGCTTCACCGTCGGATCGCTTTGGGCGGCTTGGGCGATCCGGTCGATCTGGTCGCGGCTGATGGCACCTGCCGGGACCGTATGGCTGCTCATGAATTTGGACATGGGAGTCACCTTTCCTTGGTTGGTTGTCCGTACTGCAAGAGTGGAGAGCAGGTCTCTCCGGGGGGAACCGAACGGAGCCGCATATCATCAATCCGGGCCATATGCGAGCCGAATCCTGCTCCTCCCGGTCGATCGCCGGTTGAAAGAAGGCATGCGCCCTCCTGCAAGTTTTTCGGGATTTTCGGCAAGCTTTGCAGACCCTGAACCGACCAGACTTCCCGTCGGCTCTTCAAAGCCCATTGATAGTCAGCATTAGCTAATCAAACGCATCTGTTGGCACGCCGGATGCAGATAGAAGGGAAGGTCGCCGCCACCCACTTTCCCATCAACTCCCCGACATGCCTTCTCCCCGATTCTCCCCGGCTGGACCGCGGTTGTTTTTTATCTTCGCAGTCGCCTATGGAGGCGTTTGCCAAGCGGCGGGTGGTCCTTGGACCGGAGGAACCTTTGCACAAGCCCAAGCGGGAGATCCGTCACTGGTGGGAATGTTGGTTTCGCTGGCCGGTTTCTGTCTGCTCTTGCGCCGGAGGAAGTGAGAACTCCGCGAGAAATTTTGTCCCGGTGTGTCGAGGCAAGTGGTGCGACCCCTGTTGCGCCAGGGTGCGGCCCCCAAACCGTGGTAGGGACACCACGGAACGCGCGGGGCCGCACCCGAAGCCTGATATGAGCTTCTTGCCGCCACGAGATGGATAGGATAGGGAGAAATGGTGAAGTTTCTGATATCCCTCCTCTTGGTTACCGGCCTGCTGCTTGGCGACGAACCGCAGACCTGGACGAGCCGTGAGGGGAAAACCTTCACCGGCGACTTCCTCGCGATCCGTCCTGGCAAGGTCTACGTGCGGGGCAAGGACAAGAAGGTCTTTGCCATTCCTATGGCGAAACTCACGGATGCCTGCCTTGCTGAGGCAGGCTACCTGCAAGAGAAACTGGGCAACTGGGCGCAGTCGCAGGTGAAGCGCCAAGCGATGAATGAAGCAACGGCTTGGGCGGTGCTGATGCTGGCACCGGAAGCGATCGCCGGCAAGGTCTTCCTGGTCGAGGCGAAGGTGGAGGAGATCATGCAGGGCAAATCCACCCGGCTGGAGAAAGGCAAGGTCCGGTTCAAGACCGAGAGCGGAATCGAATGTCAGGCGGATCTCAAGGACCACGCGGAGATCGTGGTCAAGGAGGACGCGGTTTATGTGGACCCGCCGGAAGGAGCCCCACCGGAGCAGGTGAATTCGCGCAACTCCACCATGGTCTTAATGATCCGCCAGACCCTTCCCGTGCAGGTGAAGGTGACGAAGGGCAAGATCGTCGGGGGCTTCACCACCACTCCGGAGGAACTCGCGAAAGCCAAGGAAGCCGACGGTGCCGTGGTGGAGTACGAAACCGAGATCGTCCGGCAGAGGATCGCCGTGATGGAAGAGCAGATCCGGAGCGGCATGGCGGTATCAGGCGGTGCCGCGCTCTCAGCCGCCGATGGCAAGCCCTTGACCGTTCCCGAATACCGTTTCAGCAACGAGGAGATTGACGCCATGAAGGCGGAACTCAGTTGGTTGAAAACGAAGATACCCTTCGGCGTGACCGGCGGTTGAGGCCTTCACATGAAATTCACGCACGAAGGGTTTACATCGCCCCCATGGTAGTCACATCGTGACTACATGAGGATGGCGATTCTTCCCGCGCTCTCGCTGCTGGCCTCTCTACCGGCCCATGCAGCCCCTCCCCCCGGCCTCCAGATCGAAAAGGGGCAATCCAATGACATCGCGCTGACGGCGACCGACCGGCAGAACGGCTCGTGGATCTTGCAGAGCTCCACCGATCTCAAGACTTGGACCAATACCGGCCCGCAGTTCCACATCAGGAACAGCCTCCTGCCGCTTCCGGATCAAACGGCTACCGCCACGGCGCGTTATTTCCGTTTGGTTCCCGGCCAATCGGCTCCGCTTCGGAGCCTGGGGCACATGCTGACTCTTCCCGATACTCCCTACAACTACGCTGCTGCGGGAGCAGCACCTACCACGATCCCCCGCGCAGCGGCCGTGGCTATCGACAACAACAAGGCACTCCTCGGCAGGGTCCTCTTCCACGACCGTCGCCTGTCACACGATAACTCCATCTCCTGCTCCTCCTGTCACCAGCAGAAGCACGGCTTTGCCGACAACCGGCGCTTCAGTACCGGCCACATCGGAGTGCCAACCACCCGCAATTCGCAGTCGTTGTTGCACGTCCGCGTGTATCAAGGATCCAAGCAGCTCTTCTGGGATGGCCACGTCGCGGGCCTTCGCAATGCCGTCGTTGCTCCAATCGGGCATCCCGACGAGATGGGCACCTCTCTCGGGGAGGTGGTGCTGAAAATCCAGAACGAGCCGTACTATCAAGAACTGACGCAGCGTGCGTATGGCAGCCCCTATGTGACCCCCGCATACATCGCCGAATGCCTCGAGGACTTCATGGAATCGATCCCTTCCTTCAACTCCCGCTGGGATATCGGAAGCAAGACCAGCTTCCAGAACTTCACGCACGAGGAGAACCTGGGCAAAATCACGTTCGGTTCCCACTGTAACACCTGCCACAGCGCGGGGGCCTTCTCCAACGGGGCTTTCATGAACAATGGCCTCGATCTCGTCTCGGCGGATCCGGGCTTGGGAGGCGTCACAAAGAACAGCAGCGATATCGGCAAGTTCCGCGTGCCCTCTTTGCGCGACGTGGCGGCAACCGCTCCGTACATGCACGATGGTCGCTTCAATACGCTGCGTGAGGTGATCGACCACTACTCGAACGGAACTCAGCCCCACCCGAACCGGCATGCCAGCGTGGCATCACCCATGAACTTCACCGAGCAGCAGAAGCAGGCCCTGGAAGCATTTCTCCACACCCTGACCGACGAGGCGTCGGCAACCAACGATGCGTTCTCGGATCCATTCCGGTATGATGTCCCCTGACCGGCCCTGCCGGCGGTGGATTACTTGTCGCGATTCTATACTGCCGCCAAACTGGCGGCGGCGACCGCTTGGCCGTGCCGCTTGGTTTTCTCGTCCGGCACCACCAGCTTGATCCGCAGTTCCGGGAACTCCAGTGCGAGGACTTTTTCCGCCTCCGCGATGATGATTGCACCGCCTTCGCCCGAGGTAACACGCCCGAGGATCAGCAGGTTGCGAATCTCATAGAAGTCCGCGTAGTGGGCGATGGCGTAGCCGAAGCAGGCACCGATGGTCTCATAGATCTGCCGCGCGCGGCCATCACCCGCCTTCATCGCCTTCTGGACCTCGACCAGTTGCTCCGGGAAGGGCAGGTCGCCGAATCCGAAGCCGGCGACTTTCGCGAGACGCGCCACGCCCTGCTGGGAGAAGAACTGCACGCCGCAGCCTTCGTCGCCGCTCCACTCGTCGCGCGGGCCGTTTTCGCGGTAGTCCACGGGAGCGAAGGCCAGCTCATTCAGCCAAGGCCTGATCGAGCCGTTCGGATCGACGTAGCCCGCTGCCTCGCTGGTGCCCATGGCCACGCCGAGAACCGCATTCTCGTTCAGCGACATCGAGCCGGCCAGCGCGGTCACTTCGCCGTCGTTCACCACCTCGAACGGGATCCCGTTCCAACGCTCCTTCAACTCGGAAAACATGCGACGGATGCGCGATTCGAAATCCGCCTCGCTCACCCCGCGGAACAGGGAAGCGGCCCGCACTTCGTTGTTCACGTAGACCCCCGCAGAGCTTCCACCGATCGCGTCAACCCGGGGAAGGTGCGCGGCGGCCCGCTGCAGCGAATCCTGCACGCCCTCGATGTGATAGTCCGGATCACTCTGGAAATAGGGGTCCCATACGACCTCTTCCGAGAACACGACTTCCCCATCGATCAGCGCGGCGCACTTGCGGTCGGAGCCGCCGAGGTCGAAGCCGATGCGGCAGCCGCCAAGGTGACGGCCGAGCGCGATGGCATCGCCGGACTCGGCGGGCAGCTTGTCGCGATCGGCAGCGCTGAAGGAGAGCGGTTCACCGAAGATCTTGCTACCGATGAAGTTACTGTCGAACTCGCGGACACCGCCGGGACCGTAGATCGCGGCGAGAGCTGGAACCAGTTCGGGCGCTCCCGCGATCAGGATCCGGCTGCCGCCCTTTTGCCAAAGCAGGAATTTCAGCACCCGCTCCACGTAGCGAAGGGTGGTCCCGAAATGCTCCACGGTATCGGGGAGCAGCGGCGAGGCCCAGCGGAAGGCCGTGCCGTCCGGGCGGACCAAAGCGAGATCGAGCTGCCGGCTGCCCGACAGCTCGTCCGCGAGGGTGCGGTAAGCCTTGTTCCAGAGGACGGCGGGCAGGAATCCGGGATCGAGGACCGGGGGACAGGCGAGAGGAAGATCAGAGAGACCGGGAGCGGAGGCCGTCATGAATAGCGAGAGTCAGGGCCAAATCCTGCCGAAATGGAATGATTTAATGCGAATCAATACACGGGAATTGCGAAGCCACGTGACAATCCCGATACATCGCGGGGGATTCTTGTTGCAAACCCATCTCAATTGCAGGACTCTAACCGCGATGGCGCTTGCGAGGGCAACCGATCTGCATGCCGACAGCCTGCTCAGCTTGAGCCAGGCGAAGGTGGGGTGTGATTTCCAGATCAAGTTGCTCAGCGGCCCGGCCTGCGAGCAACTCCGCGATCTGGGTTTTTGCGAGACGTTGCAGGTTCGCAAGCTGGCGGATGGCCGCAATCTGATTTGCTCGGTGTGCGGCACGCGGCTCGCCCTGAGCCGCGAACTGGCCAGTCAGGTCATGGTGGCCGTCGCCTGATTTTCCGATGTCCGGTTCACCCGAAACCGTCGCCCTGGCCGGCAATCCCAACGCCGGGAAAACCACGCTCTTCAACGCCCTGACAGGCTCCACGCAGCGCACCGGGAACTATGCCGGCGTGACCGTGGAGCGGAAGTCTGGCGAAATGTTTACCCCGCACGGGCGCAAGCTCCGGGTGGTGGACCTGCCCGGCTGCTACTCGCTGGAGGGAGGCAGCCCCGACCAGGAGATCGCCCGCAAGGTGCTGCGCGGGGAGATCGAGGAGGAAGCGCGGCCCGACATCGTGGTGTGCGTGGTGGATGCCTCGAACCTCGAACGCCATCTCGTCCTCACCTTGCAGGTGATCGAACTCGGCCTGCCGGTGGTGATCGCGTTGAACATGGTGGACATGGCCGAGAAGGCCGGGCTGCGGCTCGACCCGGCGAAGATTTCCGAGGAACTCGGCGTGCCCGTGGTGCCGGTGCAGGCGAATGCGAACAAGGGAATCGTGGAGCTGAAACAGGCGCTGCGTCACCCCTTCCCCGCCGTGCCCGGAGCACCGTGGAAAGACGGGGCCGGCGAGATTGGCGAGCGTCGCCGGGCTTTCGTGCTGCAGATCTGTGAAGTGGCGGCACGCCGGCCGGACGCCCACACGAGCACGGTCTCCGACAAGATCGACTCGGTGCTGCTGCATCCCGTCTGGGGCTGGATTTGCTTCGCGGTGATCATGCTCCTGATCTTCTGGAGCATCTTCTCCTTCGCCTCGATCCCAATGGATGCGATCGAGGCTGGAAAGGAATGGCTGGGAGCCACCGCCCAGGAATGGCTCACGGCCAAAGCGGTCAGTCCGGATCTGATCGACCTCGTGACGGGCGGGATCATCGAGGGCGTCGGCAGCGTGGTCGTCTTCCTGCCGCAGATCATCCTGCTCTTCTTCTTCATCGGCCTGCTGGAGAGTTCCGGCTACATGGCCCGCGCCGCTTTCCTCATGGACGGAGTGATGGGCAAGGCCGGCCTGAGCGGCAAGGCCT
>CBFGPU010000075.1:0-7926 GCA_965650715.1 uncultured Haloferula sp.
ACGACCTCGGTGCCCGGCAGGTCCGCCACGAAGGTGACGACGTGGGGCACGCCCGTGTTGATGAAATGCAGCGTCGCATTGAGGTCCGGGATCTTCACTCCGGTATCGAGCTTGAGATCCTTCGGCTCGGACATCGCGATGCGGACTTCGTCGTCCACCAACTCGGCGGCCAGTGTGCCGGCGATGGTCTCGAAGGTCACCCGGTCCGGTGAACCTTCCAAAAGAGCCGCCGTGAAGCGTCCGAAACAGCGCGCCCCGTTGCCACACATCTCCGCCTCGCCGCCATCCGCATTGTAATAGCGGAACTTGAAATCCGCTCCGTTCTCGGCCGGTTCCACCGCGAGCAGGCCGTCCGCCCCGATGCCGCGGTGGCGGTCGCAGAGACCCTCGATCTGGTCTTTGGTCAACTCGGTGGAGAGGTCGCGGTTGTCGATGACAACGAAGTCGTTGCCGGCGCCGTTCATCTTGTAGAAGTGCAGGAGCATGCGGTGGGGAAGTTCCAAATTCTAAGTTCCAAGTTCCAGGAAAGGCAGGGCTTCAGACGGACTTGGTGGCTCGGATGAGCGGGGTGACGAATTCGCGCACGGCTTCGGCGGCGCGGTCGGGGTTGAGTTCGATCTGCTTCACGATGGCCGAGCCGACAATCACCCCGTCCGAGGTTTTCGCAACCATCTCGGCCTGGTCGGACCGGGTGATCCCGAAACCGACACAAACCGGGATGTCGGTGTGCGCCTTGATCTTGGCGACCTGTGCCCCGATGCCTTCCGATGGAACTCCGTGGGCACCGGTCACGCCGGTGCGGGAAAGCGCGTAGATGAACCCGTCGCCGCTTTGTGCCAGGAGCTTCACCCGCTCGTCGGGAGTGGTTGGCGCGATCAGGCGGATGTGCTTCAGGCCTTCGCCCTTGGCCAGATCCGCGTTCTCCTTCGCCTCGTCCGGCGGCAGGTCGAGCAGGAGGATACCGTCGGCACCCGCGGCTGCGGCGTCGGCATGGAACTTCTCGAAGCCGTAGGTGAAGACCGGGTTGAGGTAGGTGAAGAGCACGATCGGTGTCTCGTGGGTCTTGCGGAATTCCCGGATCAGCTCCAGCGAGCGCGGGGTCGTCATCCCGGCCTTCAGCGCCCGGTCGGCCGCCATCTGGTTCACGATGCCGTCGGCGAGGGGATCGGAGAAGGGCAGTCCCAGTTCGATGATGTCCGAACCGGCGTCCGCGAGGGCCTTCACGACCTCCAGCGAGGCCTCGAAGGAAGGATCGCCGGCGGCGACATAGGCGACGAAGGCTTTCTTTCCTTCAGAGCGGAGCCGTGCAAAGGCGGCGTCGATTCGATTCATGGGCGGCGGAGATTCCGCGCTTCCCTCCGCCCTGACAAGAGCGGAGACGAATTGTCGTGAGGCTGGCGCGGGGGATGCGGCGGGCTTGTGAAAAATTTCACAAACGGCTTGAGAGCGGGGCGGGGGAGGGCCATCGTCCCGGCGCAGCCTTATGGTCAGCGATTCCCTTCAGACCACTCACGCCGCCTACGATTCCAAGATCGAGGGCAACATCATCTTCACGCGGGTGGATGCCGCCATGAACTGGATGCGGAAGAACTCCATGTGGCCGATGCCCATGGGGCTCGCCTGCTGCGCCATCGAGATGATGGCTGCTGCCTGTAGCCGCTTCGACCTCAGCCGCTTCGGCGCGGAGGTGATGCGCTTCTCGCCCCGCCAGGCGGACGTGATGATCGTCGCCGGCACCGTCACCTACAAGATGGCGCTGGCGGTGAAGCGGATCTGGGACCAGATGCCGGAACCGAAGTGGTGCATCGCGATGGGGGCCTGTGCTTCCTCCGGCGGCATGTATCGTTCCTACGCCGTTCTCCAAGGCATCGACCGCCTGATCCCGGTGGACGTTTATATTTCCGGCTGCCCGCCGCGGCCCGAGGCGCTGATCGAAGGGCTGATGAAACTTCAAGCCAAGATCGAAGGCGACCCCGCCCTGGAGAACCAGAAGAAGGAATTCATCGAGGATCTCGCCTGATATTTTCCCATGTCCGCTGCCCAGGATATCGAAACCTTGTCCGCCAAGTTCGGCGCGGATGTCGTCGGAACGAAGGAGTTCCGCGGTGAGCACACCATTTCGGTGAAGCTCGGCGCGCTTCACGACGTGCTCGCCACCGCGAAGAACGAGCTGGGATACGAGATGATCATCGACATTTCCAGCCTCGACCACTTCGGCGAGGATCCGCGCTTCGAGATGGTTTACGAACTGGTGACCGTGAACGATTCCAAGCACCTGCGCGTGAAGTCCAAGGTTTCGGAGGAGGAAGAGGTTCCCACCGCCACGGACATCTGGGCGGGTGCCGATTGGCACGAGCGCGAGGTTTACGACATGATGGGCATCCGCTTCAGCGGCCATCCGGATCTCCGCCGGATCCTGATGTGGGAGGGCTATCCCTTCTATCCGCTGCGCAAGGACTTCCCGCTTGCCGGTCGTCCCAGCGAGATGCCGGACGTTGCCTTTACCGGTATTGCACCGCTCGAAGGCGGGCCCTTCGTGACCTCTCCGGGTACGAACGATTCGGTCAAGCGCGAGCCCCGCGCCCGGGTGGTGAAATAATCCGGTTCCGCGGCTTGCGGAGACGGGGCATTGATGTTGCATCGCGGGATGCGAATGCGGCGCGCGTGGGCGGAGTTCCGAAATGCCCGACTGTCGCTGGGCTTGCTCCTTTTGATCGGTGCGGTCCATGCCTTGGTATTGCTCGGCAAGCATCAGGACTGGATTTACACGGAGTTCGGCCTCTCCCGTAGCGGCGTTGCGGCGGGGAAGGCCTGGCAGATTCTCACCCATGCCTTCTTGCATGGGCCTTGGTGGCATTTGGCGCTCAATGCCGCCGCCATCTTGCTGGCCGGCCCAAAGGTGGAGCGTATCGGTGGGGCGGCCGCCTTCCTGCGGGTCTTTCTTGCTGGAGCGGTCGCGGGCGGCTTGAGCCAGTTGCTGCTTACTCCTGAGTCCTCGCAAGTCCTCATCGGTGCGTCCGGCGGGATCTTCGCGCTGGTCCTGTGGCTGGTGACCTTGTCACCCGGTACCAAGATGTGGCCGATCCGTGTTTCCGCGCGCAGCTTCGGCCTCGGTATCATGGTCGCGGAAGCCGCCTTGCTGGTTGCCGGCTGGTGGTGGCCCGCTTCCGGACTGGCCCAAGTGGGCAACGGTTGCCACTTGGGCGGCGGGATCGCGGGTTGGCTGCTCGCGCGAAAGCGTCTGGGGCGGATGATCACCCGGGAGGACTTGCTGCGCGAACGCGCCCGCCGGGAAGCTGACGCCCCCTGAATCCCGGTCTTCCTGGACGGCAAAAGGGCCCGCCGCGGCTAAGCGGACGGGCCCCGGGATTTGAGTGACGGTGGAAGGCGATCAATTGCCGCGCCGCCGCTGGTCCTGTACCTTTTCCTTCCAGGTTTTGCCGCCGCCGCCGTTGCCTTGCGGCTGGCTTGGGGTTTGGCGTCCGGCGCGGTGTTCCATCGCCGCCTGGCGCTGGGCCTGCTGGGCTTCCGCGATCCGGGCTTGGCGCGAGCCGCCCGCGGTGTTCACAGGCTGGTCATAGGGATTCCGCATCTGGCGCTGGATCTGCTGGCGTTGCTGCGGAGCCCGCCCGGGCTGGAACTGGGGTTGCTGCGGCTGCTGCTGGAACTGGTTGCGGCCGCGGACCTTGTCGTTGAACTGCTGCTGCTGTTCCCGCATGTTCTGCATGCGCTCGGCTTGGTTGGCGCGCATGTTCTGGTTGCGCTGCTTCTGGTAGAACTGCGCGTCCTTGAATTTCTCGGCGGCGCGGATGCGCTGGTTGCGGAGCGCGTCGGCGGCGCGGTCGGTCTTTTCCCGGACGTTGTTGGCCCAGCGGTAGTTCCGGGCCTTCAATTGCTGGACGCGGTTCTGGTAGTTGCTCAGATAGCGGTCACGGAAGCCGGAGGGCGGTGCGAGCACACCGCGACCGGGATACCAGCCGTGCGGGTGATAGGCCCCGTAAAGCGGGCGCGGGCAATAGCCGACCGGATAGTAGCCGTAGAGGTAGGGGTCGTAGTAGCAGCCGCGGTAGCGGTCGTAGTAGCAATAGACGAGCGGGTCGTAGAGCCAGCGGTCGCTGCTGGTGTAAATGAAAGTGGTGCTGATACCTCCGCCGCCCGAATAGTATCCGCCACCGCCGCCACCGCCCCCGTAATAGGGATCATAGTAGCACGAAGTGGCTCCGAGGGTGGCGAGTGCGAGCGCGGCGGCTTGAATCCAACGTGAGGTCCGGATCATGGTCATGTGACGGTAGGATTCTGCAATTATTCAGCCGATTTGCACGAAGTCCAGCGGGCGGATTGACAGGTCTGCGCGGAATCCATTTCCTCCGGGCATCACGCTGCCCCAACCTGATTTCATGAGTTTGCCTGTCCTCGTCACCGGTGGAGCCGGTTACATTGGTTCCCATACCGTCCGCCATCTGGCCGCCCAAGGGTACAAAGTTGTAGTCTTGGATAACCTCGTTTTCGGCCATCGGGGGGCCGTCGTGGACGAAGGGGTGGAGCTTGTGGTGGGTGATATTGGAGATAAACCATTGATTTCGAGTCTGTTTGATCGGCATGAATTCGCCGCGGTGGTCCATTTCGCCGCTTACGCTTATGTCGGCGAGTCGGTGACGAACCCGCTCAAATACTACCGCAACAACACCGCGGAGCCCTTGGCGCTGCTGGAAGTGATGCAGGAGAAGGGCTGCAAGAATTTCGTCTTTTCCTCCACCTGCGCGACCTACGGGGTACCGGAGAGCATACCGATCGTCGAAACGAACCCGCAGAACCCGATCAATCCCTACGGCCGCAGCAAGCTGATGCTGGAGTGGATCCTGAGGGACTGCGACACCGCCTGGGGCCTTCGCAGCGTCTCGTTGCGCTATTTCAATGCGAGCGGTTCTTCGGCGGACGGAAGGATCGGGGAGGATCACAACCCGGAAACCCACCTCATCCCCCGGGTGCTGATGGCGGTGACGGGGGAGATTTCCCATCTCGATGTCTTCGGCACGGACTACCCGACTCCGGATGGCACCTGCATCCGGGACTACATCCATGTGGACGATCTCGCCTCCGCGCACGCCAAGGCGATCTCCCATCTGACCGCCGGTGGCGATTCCTTGGCCTGCAACCTGGGCACCGGGGTGGGGGTTTCCGTGAAGGAAATCATCTCTGCCGTGGAGGAGGTGACGGGACGGACGGTTCCGGTGGAATACAGTCCCCGCCGGGCCGGCGATCCGCCGCAACTGCTTGCCGATCCGTCCTTTGCCAAGGAGAAGCTGGGTTGGGTCGCGGCTCACAAGGACGTTCGCGACATGGTCCGCTCGGCCTGGGCTTGGATGTCCGGACCGGGCAATGGCCGATACGAATCGTAGTCAGGCATTTTTCGGTAATCGCGATGTAAACACATTCCCGCTTGCATCACGGCCCCGCCAGTACCATAAATTCAGAAAAGAAAACCCCGTCATGATTCCGTCACAAAAACGCCACCTCGCAGGCTTCAGCCTGATCGAGCTCCTCGTGGTTATCCTGATCATTTCCCTGCTGTTGACCTTGGGGGCCGTGGGCCTGAAGGGTATGGGCGGCAATGGCGTCAATTCCGCGGTCGCAACCTCCGAAGCCTTGTTCGATGAAGCCCGCGCGATCGCCGTGGGCAAGGGGACGAAGGCGCGAGTCCTCGTGGATGTCGACGATGTCCAGGACGAGGAGAACTACCTGCGCCGCCTGCTGGTGGCCTATCAGGAACTGGACGAGGAAGGCGAGCCGACCGAGCAGTGGGCGCTTTCCAGCCGTGCGCTGACCCTTCCGGAGGGGATTTTCTTCAGCAAGGAGTATAGCAAGAAGGAGCACGAGGGTGCGGGGGGCGATCTGGAGGAGGACTCCTTCACCTTCGGTAAAACGGCCTTCGACGGGACGTACCTTTACTACGAGTTCAACTCCGAGGGGATTTGCACGACCCCGGGAGCGAGCTTCGTGGTCGGCTCGGGCGTTCGTCCGCCGGGGCAGGATCCCCGCGCCACGGCGAACGGGAAGCGTGATTTCGGTGGTTTCGTGGTCTGGCGCAATGGCCGAACCTCGCTCTTCCGCGGTCCCGACCAGATCGGCATTCCTGCACAAGTAAACGAATTCTGACCCCACACATGAAGTCCACTTTCTTCCGTATGCGTCGCGGCTTCACGCTGATGGAGACGGTCATCGCCATCGGCGTGCTGGCCCTGCTCCTCACCGCGTTCCTTGCCGTCTTCGGTCCTGCCACCACCGGCCTGCGCAAGGCCATCAGCGTGCAGGAGGCCGACCGCCTTGCCGCCGCCCTGGAGCGGGAGCTTGTCACGCTCCGTCCGGGTACCACCACCGACTACAAGACCGGCTTCGACAAGGCCTACCAGTGGATCGACGAAGCTTCGTCCGACAGTTCGTCTTCGATCTTCCTTTACCAGTACCGCGGCACTCCGGATGAGATCCGCTCGGACGGCTCGATGGAACCGTACACCGCCGGCGGCGGTGTGGCGGGCAAGGACTTCATCGTCCAGCCTGCCGTCCGCAAGCGCGACGATCCGCTTTTCCTCGAGGACATGGAGGCGCTCGACGGCCGCATCTTCACCGCCAAGCTGACCCAGCTCGAGTTCAACAACGGCCAGCTCACCAAGCGTGAGGAAGGCGGAATCAACCCGGATCCGAACGATACCGGGGAGACCCTCGGCGGCACCGGATCGGACGCCTACGTTGAAGCGGTGATTGCTTTCGCCGCCGAATTCTTCATCGTGCCGAACAGTGACCCGAACTACGTGAAGCCCGGAGGCAAGTTCAATCCGGAGAACCTCACGAAGCCGGTCTTCACCCGCAATCTCGCTGTCCGCCGCTGACCGCGGCAAGAACCCGCCTCAATGAAAACCCCGAATTTTTCAAGACGCAGCGGTGGCTTCACCCTGATCGAGCTGATGGTCGCGATGGCCATCACCACGATCATCGTCACCGTGCTCGTATCCATCACCGGCATCGCCCTCGACTCCTGGCAGCGCGGTCGTGCCGAAATCCGCGCTTCCCGCCAGGCGAAGTCGATGCTCGACACGATGGCGAAGGATTTCGAGTCGTTGGTCTCGCGCCGCGGCAACAACTTCGAGTGGCTCTATGCGAAGGTCACCGACAATCTGCCGGGGCCGTCCGCGAACCAGAGTTCGAATGCCGCCGACCTGATTTTCTTCACTGCTGCCACCGACCGCTATCTCGGTCAGATCGGCACGGAATCCGACCTCGGCGGAGACGTTTCCTGCGTCGCCTACAAGCTCATGTATCAGGATCCGGTGACGGGTGAAGAGGACACCAAGAGTGATTCGTCCACCTTCGTGTTCTACCGCTATCTCATCGATCCGAAGGAGACCTTCGACGATCTCCTTGGCCACGAGGACCTGCAGGACGCCTTCTCGAGCAAGGACGACAAGATCAAGGAGCCGGAGAACTTCGTCTGCGAGAACATCTACCAGTTCACGCTGACCTTCCAGGTGGAAGTCACCCAGCAGCAGACCGGTGGCACGACCACGACGGTTCCCGTCCGGGTCACGCTCGGCGAGAACGGTGCCGGCAAGGAATTGCGCCTGATGGGCAACGGCATCACCACCGATGCAGCCGGCGGCAATCTCAAGCCTTCCGTCTCCGAGGATGAACTCAAGGCCGGTCGCCTGACCGCGGTGGAGATCGGTGTGACCGTCCTCTCCGACTCCGCGGTGATCCGCCTCAACAATTCCGCCCTGCCCGACGACGCCCGCGAGAAGATCCTCGCCCAGGAGTCCTTCCAATACTCCCGCACGGTCGAGCTTCCGGGGATGTAAGAGACGCGGGTTTGCGCGAGTGATTTCAAGGGCTGCCTGCTTTCCGAAGCGGCGGCCCTTTTTCGTGGGCGGAGGC
>CBFGPU010000076.1:0-7915 GCA_965650715.1 uncultured Haloferula sp.
ATCCCTCCTCCACCTGCGACAGGTGCAACTCGACCTTCGGGAAGACCCGCCCGGTGGCGCAGGCCTTGAAGAGCAGGGGCGTGGCCTTGTCGATGCGGCGGTGAAGCGTGATCGTGCTGCCGGGAAGCGGCGGTTGGCCGGCGGCGGAAACGCTCTCGAGATCGAGCCAATCCGGGTGACCGGCATCGGTGGATTCACCCGGCACATCCGGGGCGACCAGAAGCCAACCCTGCAATGTCGCCGCGGCGAGCGGGGAAACAAAGGCCGCCGCTGCCGCAAGGACCGCGAGGAGACGCGGCCGCGGGTGAAGCGAAGGTTTCATTGTGCGCTCGCGCTGAAATCGTGTTCCACCACCACCGGATCTTCCACCTGCTGGCCCGCGTCGTCGTAGCGGGTGTACTCGATTTTGATCTTCGCGTAATTGAAGGAAATCTGGTCGGTCGGAATCGTGTCTGCGGTGCCTCCGCTACCACCGCCGCCGCCCGACTGGTACGAGCTGACGAGGATGTCGGAAAGGGTGATCACGTAGTAGTCCTGCTTCCCGCCGCCACCGGACTTCCGGCAAACCAAGGTGGCTTGCGGGATATGCTCCCCTTTCGCACAGGCAAGGAAGAGCTGCGGGCTCGACTTGTCGATGCGCTTGCCGAGGCTGAGCGTGATCGCCTTTGCCACCGAACCGGAATTGGTGGCACCCCAGGAGAAGCTTTCGATCTCGATGGTGTCGCGGTGCTTGTCGTCGGTGGACTCGCCTTTGATGCCTTCGATCTCAAGGAGATAGTCGGAAGCGCCATGGGCTCCGGTCAGGCTGAGCGCCACGGCGGGCATCGTGAGCGCGAGAGTACGGGACAGGGAGGGAAGGGTTTTCATCGCTTAAGCAGCATGGATGATCAAGGTCATCCAGGTCAAGCGGATTCTCGCCCCGCCGATTGACGCTCAATCCCTCCGCCGCATCGCCAGCACCAGCGCCCCGGCGACGATTCCCCAGAACGCAGAGCCGATTCCCAACAGGGTGACGCCGGAAAGCGTGACGAAAAAAGTCATGACGGAGGCTTCGCGGAACCGCTCCCCGGCCAAGGCGGACGAGAGCGCGTTACCGATGGTGGCGAGCAGGGCGAGGCCGCCGACGGCGAGGACGAGTTCGCGCGGGAAGGCGGAGAACAGCCCCGCGACCGTGGCCCCGAAAACGCCGATGAGCAGGTAGAAGAGGCCGGCGCAGACGGGAGCCCAGTAGCGGCGCCCGGGATCGGGGTGGGCCTCCGGACCAACGACGAAGGCGGCGGTGATGGCGGCAAGGTTGATCCCGAAGGCTCCGAAGGGCGCGAGAAGGAAGGTGGCGATGCCGGTGACGCCGATGATGCGCGAGACCGGTGCCTCATAACCGCCGACCCGGATGGCGGCGATGCCGGGCAGGTTTTGGGAAGCCATCGTCACGATGAAGAGGGGAATGCCGACCCCGATCAGGGCGGCGGGGGAAAACTCGGGAGGCATCCAGACGGGAAGGGTGAATTCCCACGGGACGCGCTCCATGTGGAATTCCCCTTGAATCGCGGCGATCACGATGCCGAGGAGCAGGATCACCGGAACATTCGCGCGCGGCCAGAAGCGGCGGCCGATCACGTAGGCGGCGATCATCGAAAGGACGAGCAGCGGGTTCTTCGGGATGGCGGTGAAGGCATCGAGGGCGAAGCGGGAGAGCACGCCGGCGAGGAGCGCGGAAGCGAGGGGCAGCGGCAGGCGGTTCATCACCTTCTCGAAGCCGCCGCTGAAGCCGGCGATGATGATAAGGACGGCACTGAAGAGGAAGGTGCCCACCGCCTGCGGCATCGTCAGGTGACCCGCGGCGGCAGCTGCCCCGATGACCACGGCACCGGGGGTGGACCAGGCGATGAGGATCGGCTTCCGGGTCGCGAGCGAAAGCAGGATGGTGGGCACGCCCATGCCGATGCCGATGGCCCAGATCCAAGAGGTGGTTTGCTCCGGCGTGGCATGCAGGTTCTGGGTCGCCTGGAAGATGATGGCGACCGAGCTGGTGAAGCCCACCAGGACGGAGACGAAGCCCGCGACGAGTGCGGAAAAAGAGAAGTCCTTCAGCATGCGGGCGCTGCCGTCATGGCGCTGCAGGGCGGCGGAGTCAATGGCGGGGCGGGCGGGCTTTGACGAGAAGGCGCGGAGGCGCGTGTGGATACGGTCAATTTTTCCCCGTGTTCTTGCGCGGGAAGCCGCATCCGGAAAGGATCACCGGCGGCCATGACCCTTTCCGCACTGGACCTTTTCACGATCGGCGTGGGCCCCTCGTCCTCGCACACCGTGGGACCGATGCGGGCGGCGAGCCGCTTCGTCCACGGTCTGGAGGAGAAGGGCTTGAAGCACCGAGTGGTGCGGTTGCACTGCGATCTCTACGGGTCGCTGGCGGCCACGGGCAAAGGGCACGGCACGGATGCCGCGATCCTGCTGGGTTTCCTCGGCGAGGAGCCGGAGACGGTGGAGATCGATGCCATCCCCGCGAAACTGGCGGCGGTCCGGGCCGGGAAGCTGCGGCTTCCTTGGGGCGCGGAGATCGATTTCGACGAACTGACGGATCTGGACTTCAAGCGCCTCAAGCCGCTGCCGCTGCACCCGAACGGCATGCATTTCACGGCGCTCGATGCGGACGGAAACCCGCTGGCGGACGCGGTGATCTATTCGCTGGGCGGCGGCTTCATTGCCAGCGAAGCGGAGATGCGGGTGCCGGTGCTGCCGGAGGTCGCGGTCGCCCGTCCTTTCGCCAATGCGGCTGAGCTCATGGGCCATTGCGAGCGCAGCGGACTCCCGATCGCGTCGGTTCTATTGGAGAACGAATCCGCCTTCCGCCCGGAAGCGGAGACGCGGGCACGGCTGGATGCGGTGTGGCAGGCGATGCAGTGCTGCGTGAAGCGCGGTTGCTCGCAGGAAGGCACCTTGCCCGGCGGGCTCAAGGTGAAGCGCCGCGCCAAGGCGATTTACGAGAACCTCCGTAGCTCGCCGGAAGCCGCGCTTTCCGACCCGCTGACGATCCTCGACTGGGTGAACCTCTACGCGCTGGCCGTGAATGAGGAGAACGCCGCCGGTGGCCGGGTGGTGACCGCGCCGACCAACGGCGCGGCGGGGATCATCCCGGCGGTACTCCACTATGCCGTGCGCTTCCGGCATTCCCCGCATGCGGATGGTGTGCATCGTTTCCTTCTTACCGCGGCGGGAATCGGCATGCTCTACAAGCGGAATGCCTCGATCTCCGGTGCGGAAGCGGGCTGCCAGGGCGAAGTGGGCGTGGCCTGCTCGATGGCGGCGGCGGGGCTCGTCGAGTATCTCGGAGGCACCCCGAAGCAGGTGGAAAACGCGGCCGAGATCGGCATGGAGCACAACCTCGGGCTGACCTGCGACCCGGTCGGCGGGCTGGTCCAGATCCCCTGCATCGAGCGCAACGCGATGGCTTCCGTGAAGGCGATCAATGCCGCCCGCCTGGCGATGGCGGGCGACGGTTCGCACTTCGTCTCGCTCGACAAAGTGATCAAGACGATGCGCGACACCGGGCGCGACATGAAGTCGAAGTACAAGGAGACCTCGCGCGGCGGGCTCGCGGTGAACGTGGTGGAGTGCTGAGGCCCCGCTTGCCAGCGGAAGGCATCCGCCGTCATGCTGCGGCAAGACGATGAGAGGACTGCGCTACGATGCCACCCGCGGACTGATGGAGGCGCAAGGCCCGTTGATCGGGTTGATCGCGGTGATCTTCGGGATTTTCCTGTTCCAGGAAATCCAGGGCGACGCCTGGTATCTGCCCTTCATGGCAGTTCCGGTAAAAGTGACGGAAGCGTGGCAGCACCTCAGGGAGGGCGGCTTCGGCCGGGCGGACGCACAAGCCTTCGGAACCTTGCTCACCTGTGCCTTCCTGCACGGCGGTGCGGACCACGTGATCTACAACATGCTCTTCCTGTGGATCTTCGCGGCGCTGACCGCCGAGCTGATCGGGCACCGCTGGATGTTCGGGATCTTTCTCTTCACGGCGCTGACCGCTTCCATCTTCCACGTGGCCCTCAATGCCCACGACGCCACCCCGATGTTGGGTGCCTCCGGCGCGCTGATGGGTTTCCAAGGGGCTTACCTCGGCATGTCCATGCGCTGGCATCTGCCGACTCCCCATGTGTGGCCGATGTCGCGGCCGGTCAGCCCGGCACAACTCGCGGCCGTGGGAATCGTCGGGGTGTTCTTCGACTACACCTCGCTGATGAGCCACAGCGAGTCGAACGTGGCTTACGGTGCCCACCTCGGCGGGTTCGCGGGGGGGCTGGTTTTGACCGCGCTTGCCCCGCTGAGACCGCGCGGCGCCAGCATCCGGCGCTGACCGCCCGTTTGAAATGCGACTGGACGGGCTTGGAAAACGTGTTAGGGAGAGAGTGCTATGAAAATGTCCACCCTTGTCCCACTGGGCATGATCCTGGCGCTCGCCGCGCCTTCATGCAGCTACCACGCCTACGGTTACCAAGCCGCCGGCTATTCCCCGCGCGATGCCTACTACCGGGGTCACACGGACGGCAGCGGCGACCGCTACTCCGGCAAGCCATACAATCCGCACGTCAACACCGACCGCACGCTTCCAAGTGCCCATCGCAACGACTATTACTGGGGCTACGTCGATGGCTTCCGGAGCCCCGGCGGCTACGGGTATGGCGGCAGCAAATAGGAATCTTCCTTGGGATAGCGGAGTAGCCGACCGCTCCGCTGTCGGAGAGGAAACCGCAAGCCTCCGGCGCGGACGAAGGACGGGAAGGGTCAAAACCATCTCCTCGTACCACCGGCAGTCGGAGACTGCCTTCCCCTCCCCGGGGCCGGGAGGCACCGGCTACTCTAGGCGACACCGCGGCCAGTTAGCCCGTCACTTTTTCCTGCCCTTCGGGAGCGGAGCCGCTTGAATGCGGGCATGAGCTTGCCAGCCAATCTTGTGACCATCCATCCGTACTTCAAAGTCCATGCGGGCAAATGGCCGGAGGTTGAAGGGGTGTTGAAGGAATTTGTCGCCACGACACGCTCGGAACCGCTGTGCCTCTTCTATGAGTTCACGGTCAACGGCGACGAGGTATTCTGCCGCGAGGGATATGTCGGTGCCGAGGGCACGCTGGCGCATCTGGAGAATGTTGGCCCCGTGATCGACAAGATGCTGAAGTTCAGCGACATGACGAAACTCGAGTTCCACGGGCCGGCGGAGGAGATCGATAAGCTGCGCGAGCCGCTGGCACACCTGAACCCGGCTTGGTTCGTCTGGCATCGCGGCTTGGAACGCCACTAGGCAGGCGGCTTGATACTACGTTCATGCGTAATTCAATGCTCTAGGCGGGGGCGGGGTTCTTTGCTTTCATCCCCCGCGCGCCCCGGCGCGTTCCGCTTTCCGGCTTCATGAGGAGAGCGGCCGGACCCCCGCCGGAACTCCATGAGACTCCCCCTGCCCCTTCTCGCCGGCCTGACCGTTCTGGCAAGCCTTTGCGCCGCCCATGCCGAGCGCATGAAGGTGCTTATCATCGAAGGCGCGAGCAACCACGACTGGGCCCACCGCAAGGATATCCTCACGGCGATCATCTCGCGCGACGGCGGCTTCGACGTGGACGTGAGCGTGACTCCCGGGGCGGCCTCCGATCCCGGCTGGGCAACCTGGGCTCCCCATTTCTCGAACTACGACGTCGTCCTCTCCGGCTACAGCAACGGGGCGGGCGGCGAGCCGCGCTGGCCCGCGGCGGTGGAGACGGCCTTCGCAAACTACGTGAACGGCGGCGGCGGCTTCGTCGCTTTCCACGAGGCCTGCGATTCCTTCGCCGGATGGACGGCCTACGGCGAGATGCTGGGACTGCGCTGGAACCCGGTGACGATCGGCACCGCGGTGTTGGTCAATACCAACGAAACCCTGCAACTGCTGCCTCCCGGCCAAGGGCAGTTCACCAGCCATGGCGACCGGGTGAATGTGACGGTGAAGCGGCTGGGCAACCATCCGATCCATGCCGGCCTCCCGGCGTCATGGATGGCGGCGGATCTCGAGGTGTGGCGCTATCCGCGCGGGCCGGCAAACAACCTGACCGTGCTCTCCTACGCGAAGGATCCTCTCACCCAGCTCCAGTTTCCGGTCGAGTGGACCGTGAATTACGGCAGCGGACGGGTGTATGCGTCCAGCTACGGCCATATCTGGCCCGGCGACGTCGAGCCTCCGGGCCTGCGCTGCGCGGCCTTTCAGGAGAATCTCGTCCGCGCCCTGAAGTGGTGCGCCGGAGCGAATCTACCGGCAACGGTTCCCTCCGACTTCCCGAGTCCGACGGCGATTTCACTGCGGGCGCATGCGGAAGGGACCAGCGGCTTCGGTGGACCCAAGGCGGTGGCCCCCTTCTCGAACGGCGCGCTGCCGACGCTCTCGGTCGTGCCGACCGGGGTGGAGGTCGTGGAGGCCTTTCCGGCACTGGACTGGGAGGCACCGATCGAGGCGAAGCCATGGCCCGAAGCCGCGGGGCAACTCATGGTCGTGGAGATGGACGGTCGCGTTTACAAGGTGGCGGACAACGACGCGGCCACGACCAAGCAGCTCGTGCTCGATATCCGCGACCGCGTCTGGCATTTCAACTGGGAGAACAACGACAACGGCACGAAGCACGGCGGGATCCTCTCGGCGGTCTTCCACCCGCAGTTCGGCAAGGGCCAGGGCAAGGATTACCTCTACGTCTACTACACCTACAACGCGAACGACGCCCCGAACGCGAACCCGCCCTTGTACGACCGTCTGGCGCGGTTCACCTGGAACGGCACGGCCTTCACCCCGGCCAGCGAGCAACTCCTGATCCACCAGTACGATACCGCGAAGGGCCACGAGGGCGGCGGGATGTGTTTCGGCGCGGACGGGTTCCTCTACCTGGCCTTCGGCGACGAAGGCACGGAGAGCGGCGATTCGACGCCGCACACGCAGAAGATCGACGACCGGGCGCGTTCGGGGGTCTGGCGGATGGACGTGGACATGCAGGGCGGCGCGGTGAGCCACCCGATCCGGCGGCAACCGCTGGGGCCGGGATCGTTCACCCAGAACTACTACATCCCTAGTGACAATCCCTGGCAGGACGTGAACGGCGGCATCCTCGAGGAATTCTACTCCATCGGCCTGCGCGAGCCGCACCGCATGGCCTTCGATGCCGTGACGGGATCGTTCTGGATCGGCGACGTGGGGGCGAACAACCGGGAAGAGATCGATGTGATCGATGCGCCCGGACTGAACTTCGAGTGGAACTACAAGGAGGGAATCGCCGATGCCTTCCGCGCGCCGCCGAATCCCTTGATCGGCATTTCGCGCGGGCCGGTGCACGACTACTCGCACGCGGTCGGTTCCTGCATCATCGGCGGGCACGTCTATCGCGGCACGGCGCTGCCGCAATTGGCCGGGAAGTATCTCTACGGCGACAACGGGACGCAGCTCCTCTACGCGCTGGAATTCGATCCGGCGACGAAGCAGATGATCGAGGTGCAGCAATTCGGCCAAGGCCGGGCGGGCTATCTTTTCAACGGGATCAGTTCCTTCGGGGTGGATTCGCAGGGCGAGCCGCTGCTCCTGCAGCTCGCCGGGGCCAATGCGGGAACCGCGCAGATCTCGCGCATCAAACCCGCGGGGCCTCCGGGCGGCGGCACCTGGAACTATCCGCCGCTCCTTTCGCAGACGGGTGTCTTCACTCATCTGCCGACGCTCACGCCGGCCGCGAGCATGATCCCCTTCGACGTGAACATGCCGCTGTGGAGCGCGGGCATGCACAAGAAGCGCTGGGTGATGATCCCGAACGACGGTGTGGCGAACACCCCGGCGGAGCAGATCACCTATAGCGAGACCGGCGCGTGGCAGTTGCCGGTGGGCACGGTGTTCGTGAAGCACTTCGCGCGCGCGGAC
>CBFGPU010000077.1:0-7900 GCA_965650715.1 uncultured Haloferula sp.
GCACATCGAGCGAGTCTTCACTCCAATCGTCGGAAGCCCCCGCATAGAGCCGCAGCGAGACGTTCCCGCCGTCCTCCGTGCCCGCCCCGGTCAATTCCAGCACCACCCCCTCCGGCACCTCCGCCAGGCCGGAAAGATCGAACTTCAGATAGCTTCTCCGCACCCGGCTGCCCTCTTCCACCCGCAGCACCTCGGCATCCACCGCCACCCCGTCGTCCAGGTACGCGTCATCCACCGGCGCGAATTCCAGTTCCCTCCCGCCCTCCGGCTGGCTCACCAGCACCGTCACCTGGTCGGAAACGCTGAACTCCGTGTCGCTCACCGTGAGGCCGAGCACATAAGCCCCCGGGGCCGTGAAGGTGGCCACGGTCGTCGCCGTGTTCGTCCCGGAAAAAGCGACCGCCGCCGGCCCGGAAACCAGCTCCCAGGTCCGCGTCAGCGAAAACACATCCGGCAATCCGTCGTCGCTGGCGCTGCCGTTCAGGGTGACCTCGACCGCACCGGCCTGAAGGAAAGCCGACTTGTCCGGCCCCGCGCTCACCTGCGGCGGGTGGTTCGTCCAGCTCCCTCCTCCCGTCGATTGCACCAGCACGATCCAGTCCTCGGCGGGAGAATCCGGAGGCTCGCCCAAGGCCGCCCAAGTCCCCGCTTCCAAGACCGCACCTTCCGTCACCGCGCCGCCCGTGCGCGGGTTGAACCACTTCGTGGTGAAGGTCCCCGTCACCTCGCTCAGGTCGAGGGTGTGCGCGCCTCCGTCCCGGAGCTGGACCAGATAGCAATTCCCGATCTTCGCCAGACAACGGTTCCCGTTGTCACCTCCACCGCTGACCAGCTCGTTGTGGTTCCCCATCTCCTCGAAGGGAAAGCGGTTCGCCTCGAAGAACTCCAGCGCATGCCGGCAGTTGTCCCAGAAGACATCCCGGCTGCGGAAATCCTGCAGCGTCATGTCCGACTCCGGATAATCGTAGCCGAAGTAAAATTCGCAGCCCGCCCCGCCGGCCATGATCGTCGCCCACAAGCCGTCCCGCCGCGCATCGCGGTGGCTGGTCCCCGGATCGCTGTCCGGTCGCACGCTGCCCCGCGAATCCCCCGGCTCGTCGCAGGCCACCACCCACGGCCGCCCGAAATCCGCCGAACGGTTCACGTACCGGCGGACCTGGAAAAAGGTGTCGCTGAAGTCGGCCTCGTTCATCTGCAGCGAGAAGCCCGTGAGCTTCGAGGCCTCGCCCATCATCTCGAAGTGGCTCGCCCCGTTGTGGATCACGATCGGGTGCCCGTACGGATCGTGGTCGTGGAAGTACTGCGCCCATGCCGCCTTCTGCGAGAGCGAGGCATTGTTGGTCTCCTCGCCCAGGTTCCAGTTCAGCGCGAGGTGGTGGCTGAAGCGCGCGATCAGCTCGCGGTAGTACAGCTTGCGGCGGTCGCCCAGGTTGCCGTTGTCCAGCAGCAGCTCGTTCTCCGTCTCCTGCGTCTTGAAGTGCAGGTGCATCCCCATCCGCGTGCCGTGCTCGAAGACCACCTCCCACTGGTCGAGCCGCGAGACGTCCATCCGCTCCCGTTCGTCGTAGTTCAGGTACGGGAAGACGTTCCGGTCGTCCCCCTCGATGTTCATCGTCAGGAAGGAGAAGGAGTTCAGCCCTTCGGAGGCCAGGTAGTTGATCGCGCCGATCAAGCCCTTGCCCTTGTCGCCCTGCCATACCGGATCGTTCTCGTGCCAATCGGCGATGTGCGGCGCGTAGGTCTTCACCAGTTCGTCTTCCTCGCCATCCGTCTTGAAGTCGCCGTCGAAGTCCGCATAGGAGAGCAGGTTTTCCGGCGAGTCCGTGCCCGCCTTCATGAAGTAGCGCCCCGTCCCCGCATGGCGGAGGTGATGCTTGCCGACGTATTCGAGCCTGCCCTTCGCGCGCATGTCCCGGCCGGTCTTGTCGCTCGGTCCCACCAGGAAGGCCCCGCTCGCCCCGTCGAAATGGCCGGCGCTCTCACCTGCCAGCGGATCTTCGCGGGTCGCGACATCCTCGCCCGTCCGGAACGAAGCCGTCCAGGTCCATTCGCCCTCCGCATCCGGGGCCAGATGCACCCGCCACACATTCCCCGCCTCCGCGGAAGTGTTCGCCGCATTGCCATCCGCGGCGAAATAGCCGGGCACCCGGTAGGTTCTGCCACTCGCCGTGTGCGTGAAGCTCACATCCAGCCGGTAGTCGCTGAAGGGATTCGGCGTCGCCGTCTCCGCGGTCTGTGGTCCCGTGTAGTCGATCGTGATCTTGTGCCAGGTCTTCAACTCGCCGGAAGGCGGCTGCACGCTACCTTCCTGGCCATCCGCCATCGGCGATAGCAACAACACTCCCGCCCATGCCGTGAACATGGCACGGGATGATCGGGCGGAATCGAGCCGGGGGACTCGATGGAAAAGGGGGAGCATCGACCTTTGGGGGAGAAGAAACCGGTCACCGCCGCTGCGGGAATCGTGCCGGATGTTCGGGAGCGGGGAGATTTCCCCTGAAACCCAGCGCGATCAAGCAGCGAAACCCATGAATCCCCGCACCGGCACCGGCTCCTCCAAATGGCATTTTGCACGAACCGCAGCCCGGTTCGGGCAGCCGTTCCAATGTCCCGCGGGAACTGCGGCCCACCGTTCCAATGTCCCGAAGGGACTACGTCCCAAAGCCCGGGGTTGCGAGGCGACGAGCTACCCCGGGGAAGATCGGCACCTGACCCTACCTCGAAAGAGGTTGTGGCTGTGAATGTCCTCTCCACTCCCGCCATCGACAATCGCGAGATGGGCTCGTTGGCTTACGCGATGAAACATCTCCTTCTCGCGCTCCTTTTCCTGCCGTCGCTCGCCCACGGTGAATACCTCGAAATCCGTAAGGTGGTGCCGGCGACCCCCGGTGCCAAAACCGTTAAGGTGCCCAAATCCGGCGAGGAGATCGCGCTCTCTCCCGAGCTGATCGTCAGCGAAAAGCACGTTGCCAGTGCGTATTTCACCCCGGGAGTCTCCAATCAACCCGACTACCATACGGTCGCCCTAACTCTCACCGAGGAAGGGGGCAAACGCATGACGGAGGCTACCAAAGATGCTTTGGCAAACCACCTCCGCCTCGCGATTCTGGTTGATGGAAAAGTGGTGGCAGCTCCGGTGGTCAGATCCGCGCCCCTCGGCAAGCGGATCGAGATCGCCCTTTCGTCGGCTGGAGAAGCGGAGGCAGTGGCCAAGGCTCTGCAGCCCAAAAAATAGCCCCTTCACCCCTCCGGCGAGCGGTTCGTGTCCGTCGCCCGCCACAGGTACCACGCCGCTACCGACCGATGCGGCCGGAACCTTTCCCCGAGTGCCTGCAACTCCTTCGGCGTGGGCAGCTCCGGTAACCCGTAGGCGATCTTGTATCCGGTCCGCACGCCGTAGTCGTCCACCGGCCACACGTCCGGCCGACCCAGCGTGAAGATCAGCAGCATCTCCACCGTCCAGCGCCCCACGCCGCGCACCTGGGTCAGCCGTGCGACGATCTCCTCATCGCTGAGCAGCGCGATTGCCTTCGACCCCGGCACCACGCCGGAGAGCGTCTTCTCCGCGATGTCGCGGATCGCCGCCGCCTTCGCCCGCGAGAACCCCGCTCCACGGAGCTGCTCGTCCGTCACGGTCGCCAGACCTTTCGCACTCGGGAAGCGGCCGCCGGGGAAGAGCTTCTGGAACCGCCCGAGGATCGTCGCCGCGGCCTTGCCGTTGAGCTGCTGGTGGGCCACCGCGCTGACCAGCGTTTGGAAGGGCGAGCGCGCGGCCTTCACCTCCAGCACGCACGGCCCCACCCGGCGGATCAGCGCCTTCATGGAAGGACAGGATTTCTGCAGGTGGGCGATGGCCGGCGCGTGGTTCGGGGACATGGCGGGAATCCGGACAGGAGATTCGCCACTCACCGCGGAACCGCAAGTCCCCCGGTGGGGCTGCCGCGAACTTGTCCCCACAATCTTCTTCCCATCTTTCCCGGTGCCGGATCATATCACCGGACCATGAGAAAACTTGCCATCGGAACATTGCTCGGTGCGGGGCTGGCGCTCAGCTCCTGCGGGAAAAAGTCGGAATCCGGCGGCGGTGCCGCCACCGTGGAAGAGGCGAAGTCCAATTCCCACGTGCTTGCGGAAAAGACCGGCAAGTTCCCTGCCAAGGGCAGCTCCCACACGCATGAAAGTTCCGGCGAAATGAAGGGCGCCAAGATGAACGTCGAAGCCGCCGGCCAGAAGATGGAAGGCCTCATGAGCCGCAGCGAGAGCAGCGTGGAGAAGTGGGAATTCCTCGCCGACAACAAGGCGCGCCGCACGCTCGAGAGTAAGTCCACGACCGGTGCCGTGACCATGGCCGGCCAGGACCAGCCGATGCCCGAGGAAAAGGACGCGCTTGTCGGCGTGCCCGTGATCGTCGAAGTGAAGGATGGCAAGAAAGTCGCCACCCTCGAAACCGGCACCCCCGATGCCGAGCAGGCCAAGGCGCTCGAGAAGCTCAACAAGTCGTTCCAAGAAGACAGCGATTTCGCGATGTACGGCGATACCCCTCGCAAGGTCGGTGACAAGTGGACGGTGGACCCCAAGGCCCTCGGTGCCTTCGGCGAGGCCAAGGATCTGAAGGGCGACTACACCGTCGAGTTTGTTGAAATCAAAGACTTCCAGGGAACCCCCTGTGCCGTCCTCAAGTCGGTCTTCGATGTCTCGGGCACGACCGAGGCCGAAGGCGAGGGCGGGCCCTCAATGACCGTGAAGATCAAGGGCGAGGCGACCTCGCATCGATCCCTCGCGGACAAGGTGGACCTCGATGCCCAGATCACCACCACCATGACGATGGAAGGCAGCCCCTCTCCCCAAGTGAAGATGAATGTGGAAGGTCCCTTCAACCTTCACCAGAAGATCACCGTCAAGAAACCCTGAGCCTTCGGGTTTTCGTTGTCCAAAGCGCCCGCCGGGAGATCCGGCGGGCGCTTTCTTACAAGGAGGGGGTGCGTCTCGCGCCCCTTTGTATTTTCGAGATGTTAGGGTCGTTCCTCGCCGTCCCGTCATCGGAACAACAACCTCAAGCTGTTCAGCACCACGATCACCGTCGATCCCTCGTGCCCCAGCACCCCGATCGGCAGGGGGATCCTCGACCCCAGCGCCGCCAGTCCCAAAAATACCACCACCCCCAGCGAGATGGCCACATTCTCCCGGATGATCCGCCGGCACCTCCGGCTCAGCCGCAGCGCATCCACGATCCGCTCCAGCCGGTCATGCGTCAGCACGATATCCGCCTGCTCCAGCACCGCATCGCTGCCGCGCAGGCCCATGCCGATCGAGATGTCCGCGGCTGCCAGGCTCGGCGCGTCGTTCACGCCGTCACCCGCCATCGCCACCGTTTCGCCCTCCGCCCGCCATTGCTTGATCGCCTCCACCTTGTCCTCCGGGTGCAGCCCCGCGCGGTAGTCGCCCAATCCGAGTTCCTTCGCGATCAGCGCCGCGGATTCGGGGCGGTCTCCCGTCAGCATCGTCACGCGGATCCCTTCCTCTTCCAGCTCCCGGATCAGCGGTGCCGCTTCCGCCCGCGGTGCATCGCGGAGCAGAAGCCGCCCTCGCAAATCTCCCGCCGCGACCAGCACTTCCGTCAAGCCCGGCTCCGGATCCGGCAGCGCCGTGAGCCACTCGTCTCCCGGAAACATCGCCCGCCTTCCCTGCCGCGCCGCGACACCATCGACCTTTCCTGACAGCCCCTGACCCGCCAGCGACTCGAATTCGCTCACCTCGCGTCGCACCGGTAGCCTCCGCCGCAGCGCCTCCTTCACGATCGCCCGCGACAGGGGATGCGTGGAATTCGCCGACAGCGCGGCGGCGATCCCGAGCAGCTCGTCCTCGCGCCCCGCTACCGATGCCTCGCTGGACAGCAGCTCCAGTTCGCCCTTTGTCAGCGTGCCCGTCTTGTCCACCGCCAGCCGCTGGATCATCGCGAGATTCTCCAGCGCCACCCCGCCCCGGAAGAGGATGCCCCGCCGTGCCCCCGCGGCGATCCCGGCGAGGATCGCGCTCGGAATGGAGATCACCAGCGCACAGGGCGAGCACACCACCAGCAGCGTCATCGCCCGGTAGAAGGCGGAGGGCGCCTCGTCCCGGCTGAAGAAGGCCGGTGTCCCTGCTCCGAAGTGCCACCAGAGGAACATCGCCAGCGCCAGCCCCAGGATGCCGAGCGTGTAGCCGGTGCCGAACCGGTCGGTGAACCGCTGCGAGGGCGCCTTGCTTGCCTGGGCCTCCCGGATCAGGCGGATGATCCGGGCGTGCGCGCTGTCCCCCGGTGCCCGGTTCACCCGCGCCTCGAGCACCCCCCAGGTATTCAGCGTCCCGCCGAAGACCGTTTCACCCGGGCCCTTGTCCACCGGGATCGACTCGCCTGTCAGATTCGATTCGTCCGCCGCGCTTTCCCCTGAAGTCACCAGCGCGTCCGCCGGGAATTGTTCTCCCGGCAGCACCCGCACCGTCATGCCGGCCGCCAGGTCCCTCACCGGGATCTCCCGCGTGGTCCCGTCCGGCTGCACCACCAGCGCCTGCTTTGGCGCTTCCCGGAATAGACTGCGGATCTCGCGTTCCGTCCGCGCCATCGCCATCGCCTCCAGCGCCCCGCTCAGCGAAAAGAGAAACAACAGCGCCGCACCCTCCCACCACGCGCCGATGATCGCCGCCCCGACCGCCACCGCCAGCATCAGGAAATCGATATCCAGACGGAAGCGCCGCAGCTTGCCGAAGGTATTGAGCGCCGTTTCCCACCCGCCGGCCAGGTACGCCGTCGCATACAACCCGAGCGCCAGCTCCGGCGGCGCGGTCGTCCGCTGCAGCATCACCCCGGCGGTGGTCGCAAGGCCGCAAGCAACCGCGGAGCCCAGCAGCCACGGCCACCGCGGCTGCTCCTGGTCATGAGCTTGATTGTTCAAGGGTCAGCGGGGCATGTTAGACGCTCGCCCGCGGAACGCCATGGAATAGTCGCAAATGCGCGGACAAAGCCATGAGACGCTCCGACCCACCCGTCCACGGCCGCGCTGTTCCCCAAGGAGGGGGTGCGTCCCGCGCCCCACCTCCACCAGGTAGGGCGCGGCGGCCCGCCGCGCCGTGGCTCGCGGCACCAGCCGCACCTGAATCTTCCGCCTCACCTCTCTCCCCAAAGACCGCCCCCCCAAGAACGGCAACGCCGTTCCCCAATAAAGCCCGGGGTTTGCCGACGCAGGAGGCTACCCCGGGTTAGCCCGGAGTCAGTATCCAACCTCAACGAGGTTGCCTAAGTCCCCCTGAAATCTTGAGCACGGCATCCCGGAATGCAGCCCCCGGATCTCAAGCCGAAGGATACTTCTCAAACCGTGGCAGCGCGGAATACAATTGATCCCACGGGTGCGCGTCGGAGGTCCACACCTCCATCTGCGGCTTGAACCAACCCGGGTCGTCCAAGCTTGCGGACCGGATCGCAACAAATTGAGGGACCGCGTCGGGCCTGATAACCATCGGCGAGCCACAGTCGGCGCAAAAGCCCCGCCGCGTCATGCCGCCCATCTCGCTGGGAGAGGCATGGAAGCGCGGTTCGCCCTTCAAGAGCTTGAACGCTTCCGTCGGCACGATCACGAAAGCCGAAAACGGCCCCCCGCTGGCTCGCTGGCAATCCCGGCAATGGCAGTGAAGCATCATGACCGGTTCCGCGGTCGATTCGTAGCGGATCGCGCCGCAAGCGCATCCGCCTGAAAAGGGAGTGGTGATCGTGCTCACGGACGTTCAGTTGAAGTTGATGGTTTTCGCTCTTTTCAAGGACACGACGAACGACCGCGCGGCTTCAGGACATTCGTTTACGAAATATCATGGCCGCCTCTGATCGTGGCTGCCCCGGCCCCGGGGCAGGCCGTGGTTGCGGCGGTCC
>CBFGPU010000078.1:0-7883 GCA_965650715.1 uncultured Haloferula sp.
TCGCCGCCTTCATGCTGATGAAACGGCTGAAGCCGCGCTGGCCGAACCTGGCCATCATCCTGATCGTGGTATCCGCGGTGTTCGGCACCCTGATCCAACAGGGCGTCGCGCCCTTCGCGAATGTCGCGCGCTTCCAGACCTTCACGCCGGAGGATCTGATCCCCGCCTTTCCACAGCTCACCCGCAGCGGGATCTTCGAAGATATCTCGACGCTGCTGGGAGTGGCGCTGGCCATCGCCTTTCTCGCTTGCCTGGAGAACACCCTGATGGCGAAGACCATCGCATCCCGCTCGGGCGACCGGGCGGACGTGAACCAGGACATGTTCGCGGTCGGCGTGGCGAACGTCGCCTCGGCAATCGCGGGGGGCATGCCGGCTTCGGGCTCGCTGTTGCGCTCGACGCTCAACTTCGGCTCGGGCGCGAGAACGCGGATGTCATCGATCTATTCGGGCATCCTCGTGCTGTCGGCGGCGTTGCTGATCGCGTGGCTACCGCGCTTCGGAATCTCGGTGATCGACTACGTGCCGAAAGCGGCACTTGCGGCGCTGGTGATCGGGATCGCGCTGGCGCTGATCAACCGCCACAACATCCGGATCTGCGCGCGGTCCACGCCGGACGACGCCGCGGTGCTGGTAACCACCTTCATTTCCACGCTGATCGCGCCCCTGCACGTGGCGATCTTCATCGGCGTGGCGGTATCGATCACCCTCTTCCTGCGGAAGGCGAGCCGGCCGCACCTGGTGGAGTACGAGTTCAACGATGCGGGCGAACTGAGGCAGATGGGCGAGAAGCGGCAGCGGCCGAATCCCGCGATCTCGATCGTGCACGTGGAGGGCGACCTCTTCTTCGGCGCGGCGGAACTTTTCCGCACGCAGATCCAGAGAACCGCGGCGGACCCTTCGCTCAAGATCATGATCCTGCGGCTCAAGAATGCGCGGCATCTCGATGCGACCTCGGTGCTGGCGCTCGAAGACCTCGTCAAATTCATGCGCGCGAATGACCGCCACGTGCTGATCTCGGGGGCGACGCGGGACGTGTACCGGGTGCTGAAAAACTCCGGTGTGCTGACCACGGTGCAAGAAGGCGCGAACCGCAAGGGCGGCGAGAGCAATGTCTTCCTGAACCGCCCCAGTAATCCGAACCTCTCGACGCGCGATGCCTTGAAGCGTGCGCAACAATTGCTCGGCGGGGAGAAGGCGGATATCCGGATCTTCTACGATCCGGCAAAGAAGTGAGAACTCTCCGCCGCGGGGACGGCCTGCGGGTGCTGCCGGCGAACTGCTATTTCAACGTGCCAAGATATGAGAACAGGTCGGAAACCTGTTGGTCCGAAAGCCCGTCGAGAAGGCCTTCCGGCATGAGGGAGCGCTTCGACACGATGTGATCCTTCACCTGGTTCTTCGGGATCGCGCGTTCGTTCGCCCCGATCTGGCGAAGGACGAGCATGTCCTTGCTCCCGGAAGCGAGGAACCCGCTGAGAAGACTGCCGTCGTTCAAAGTTACATCGTGCCGGTAGTAGCCGCTCTCAAGCTGGGCGTTCGGCGTGAGGATATTCCGCAGCAGGCTCTCCGTGCCCATGGCACCGGCACCGCTGAGATCGGGGCCGATGGCGGTCCCCTGCCCCCGTGCCTGATGACAGATCATGCAGGTGGCTTGGAAGAGTTGCTTGCCGGCTTCGGGGTCGCCGGGTTTCGCGGCGAGGGCACGGATCCGCTCGAACTTCGCGGCGAGGGCCTTGGCGGCATCCGGTGTGAGCAGTTCGGGGAAATCGGAAGTCCAGTCGACAAACGCGCCGCCGACGGGCCTGGGGCCGGGAGCTTCGCCGTTCACCTGCATGACAAGCTCCGGCACCGCGGCACCGGCGGGGAAGCGCGTCCGATAGTTCGCGAGGATCTCAGATTGGCCGCGGGCAATATTCCAGATGCGGTATTCAAGGAAGTTGCCCGCCGTCCCGCCCGGCTGATTCGCGCGGCCGATATCGAGGGAACGCATCGGCGCGGTGAAGTTCCCGGACGAGAGTCCCGCGACTTCGCCATCGAGGTAGAGCGCGACCTTGCCGCTTTGGTCCCGGGTCACGGCACAATGCGTCCACTTTCCCGCCTCCAGCGGCCGGTCGGCGATCACGATGTCGGCACTGCCACTGTACAGGCGCAAGCGGGCGTCGTAGAAATTGATGTCGGCACCACCTCCCCGCGTGCCGAGGAGGCCATCGCGGTTGTCGATTCCCGGGTCGAATTTCACCCATGACTCGACGGTGAACGGTCCGGCCAAGCTCAGCCCGGATTCCACCACGGCATGCTGCTTCCCCGGGAAGCGGAGCGAAGGCATGGCCAGACCATCCACGCTTTGCAGGACCTCCTGGAAATCGGCATGATCCCTGCCTAGCACCGCGGCGAGTTTCTCCATCGCCGAAAGATCAAAGCCGTGAAATCCGCCTTGCGACACGGACCGCGCGAAGGCGGCCGCCGAATCCTTGTTAGACACCATTCCGCCAACGGCAAATTGACGCATGACACCGGAGAGCGAGGTCCACCGCTTCGCGATCTCCTCCACCGCCTCCGGGCCGCCCGTCGTGGCGTATCCGATCAGGGCTTCGCGAACCACGCCGGGATCCGCATGATCGAGCAAGGGCCGGCACATCCCTGCATCGGCGGATTGCATTTCATTCAGGGTCCGGAGCAGACCCGCCAGTTCGGGCGGGCGGGTCTCTTTGAGCGCGAGCGTGCGGAAAGCGGGGGACAGCCTGGTCAGACGGAAGCGGCGCGCCAACTCCGTAGCGAGGGACAGCTTGTCCGGCGACTCCTTCATCATCTTCTCCGCCGCGGAGGCCACGGCATCGCGCAGCGCCTCGTTCGAGGCGACGACGGGATCGAGGCGCAGGAGCGAACGGAGCAAGGCCTCACGACTCCCGGACCGATCCAATTGCTTGCCGAAGGTCTTCGCCACGGCGGGCTGCGAAAGCTGGGAACCGAGCAAGGCGATCTCGTCCGCATCAAGCGGCCTCGTGAGGCCCGGCAAGAGTTTCACGAGCGCAAGGGCTCCATCCGGCGGAGGAGAGGCAAGGGCGCAGATCCGCTTCGCTTCCTCCGATTCCATGCTCGGATTCGCAAAGGCGGTCCAAGTGGCTAGTGGATGGGCTTCCAGGGCACGGCGGACGAGATAGCGCAGGAAGTTCGCCTCGTAGGCTTCGCGGGTGTCGCCCTCGGCAGGCGGCGGAGCGAGTGCGGCAATGGCAGACATCATGGCGGTGGTCGGCTCCTGATGATAGAGAAGCGCATGGGCCAAGGCGCAGGAGACGCCGAAGTCGGGTCCCGCCTCGGTCGCGTGAAACACCATTCGGAGGAAGAGGTTCCCCCCTAACAGGCGGGCATCGGCCGCCGCTTCCACGGCTTCGCGCCGGAGGTCCGGATTCTTGTCCGCGGCCAGGCGGAGGAGCAGGTCGCGATTGAGCGCCCGCATCTCGCGCACGGCCCAAAGGGCACCCAGGCGTTTCGGAAGCGGTTGCGATTCATCCGAGGCGATCTTGCCGAGCAGCGGGACCATGTCCGGGTCCGCGCGGTCGCCGATCTCCTCCCATGCCATGCGGGCGACGCGGCTGTTGGGGGCACCGAGGTGATCCAGTAGTTCCGGAGTCGCGAGTTGAGTGAGGTCCGGGGAGGCCACGGGCCGGAAGCCTTTCGGCTTCATACGCCAAATCCGGCCGCGGGTCTTGTCCCGCTCGGGATGATTCCGCGGCACCTCGTTGTGCGAGATGATCTTGTTGTACCAATCCGCGATGTAGAGGCAGCCGTCCGGCCCGAACTGGATGGAAACGGGGCGGAACCATTCGTCGGAGGAAACCAAGAAATCATCCTGCTTCCTGTAGGCTGGCCGTCCCTTGTCATCCTTCGAGAGCGTGACGATCTGGATGCGGTTGGTGATCGGGTTCGCGATGTAGAAGACCCGCGCCTCCGGCCAGTTGGCAGCGAAGGCGCTATCCGTGTCGTCCGCAAGCACCAGGCCGCTGAGGCCCGTGCCGCCCATCGGTTGACCGGGAGTCGAGGCGGGTGCCTGCGGCGCATACGGCTTCAGTTTCTCGGTCGAGCCGGTGGGATAGTGACTGCCATCGATGAACTCGGAGACCGGGTGACCGAGGTCGTTTGCCTCCTGGAGGAACTCGCGGCCGTCCCTCGCGATGGCAAGGCCCCAGATGTTATTCGGTCCCGCCGTGAGAAGCCCGAAGTCGGAGCCATCGAGCTTCGCCCGCGCCAGCTTGCATTGATTGAACGTTACTTCGTTCACGCCGCTGGCGAAATTGGAGCCATCGGGTCGAACCACCTTCGAGGCATTGAAGAGGCCCTGGGCGACGTAGAACCAGCCGCCCGGCGTGCGCTCGAACTGGTGCGGGAAGAGGTGCGAATCCTGGATCCCGAACCCCTTCAACAGCACTTCATAGTCGTCGGCCTTGCCGTCCTTGGTGAAATCCATGTAGCGGCGGATCTCGGTACCGTGCTGCACCAGCACGCCGCCCTTCCATGGCAGGATACCAAGGGGGATGGCGAGCTTGTCCACGAATACGCGCGGGGTCTGCGGACCCGGCTTCCACGGCTCGTCAAAGACCAGCACCCTGTCCCTGCCGCCCCGGGCATAAAGGGCCTCGGCCGCAGCCTGGTTCTCGCTCGCATCCACCGGATACTCCAGCGCGGTCATGGTCCACATCCGGCCCGCGTGGTCCCACGCCATGGTGATCGGCTTGCCCACGCCTTCCTTCTCCGAGGCGACCAGCTCGATCTCGAAGCCTTCCGGCAGCGTGAAGGACGCCATCTCGCGTTCGGGCGAGCGAGCGGAGGCATCCTCCCAAGCCGGCAGGCCGGGCGTGGGCGGGAGCTCTTCGATGGTGATGTCCTTGAACTGTGCCAGCAGCTTCCCGCCGCCGTGGGCCTGCAGGCCGATCAGACCTTCCTGCGGCATCGAGGTATCGGCCTCCATGTAGTCCAGCGCCGGCACGCCGTTGATCCAGCTCCGGATCCGTCGCCCCTCGCAGCGGATCACGTAGTCGTTCCAATCCCAATCCTTCGCCGCCGCCTTGACCGCCGCGGCATCGATCGGCTCGCCGACCACCTTGTTCCTACGAGATTCATCGTACATCTTGCCCCACCAACCGACGCCCGCGTCCACCTGGTAGCCGGACATCTCGGAATTTCCCGGCACCCGGATGCTGCGGATCTGCACCCCGGAGTTCATGAAGCCATCGCCCTTGGTGAGTTTCACCTTCAGGCGCAGTTCGAAGTTCGCGTAGCGCTTCTTGCTCGCGAGGAAGGTATTGTAGGGCACCTGTTCCTCCAGGGAGCCGCCGGTGATCATGCCGTCCTGCACCTTCCACCACTTCTCTTCCCCGGGGCGGACTTCCCAGCCTTCGAGAGACTTGCCGTCGAAGAGAGAGACCGGAGGGAGAGGAAGCGGCTTGTTTGCATAGTCGCCCCATTGGACAATCTCGCCCTTTGCCGCCCGGTCGAGGTGGTATTGGAGGGCTTCGGGGGTCCAGCCCGGATTTTCCTTTTCCTGACCGGCGAGAAGGCGCTTGGCATCCGGAGTCTTCGAAGCGCGGCCGTCTGCGGGGATCTCGACACCGGCGCTCCACAGGATGCCGTTCAGCACCATCTTGCGGGCATCGTCATTCGCCCAGCTCCAGAGGAAATGCCCGCCGGTGAAGCCGAAGGCGCGGCCGCCCTTCGGCCGCGGAAAAGCCCAGGCGTCCCAGTGCGGGGCGTCATTTGCCATCGCGGCACGGGCGGCATCGTTGCCGCGGTAGGGACTCAGGCCCGGCTCCACCAGGTCCTTCGAAGGATGAATCCGGAACAGCGGCTTGATCCCGCCATGCTCGTGGTCGCACTCGCGAAGCAGGAAGTAGCACTCGTCGTAGAGCGAGAAGGGCTTCACCCCGCGCATCACCGGATGATCGGCATGGCCGGAGGATTTCATTTGCCAGAAATTACTAATGGAATAGTAGGCCTCGAAATCGGCACCCATCAGTTCACGCCACTTGGTCCGGCGGGAGTCGTTCTTCTGGTCCTTGCTGCCGGGGTCCGCGGCCTGGATTCCGGTCGCCCAATGCAGCGCGACCAAGCCCTTTCCGGAATTCATGAAGGCTTCCACCTCGTCCAGCTTGTCGTTCGCGGGATGGGAATCCCAGCCGTCGGCATAGATCACCAGCGCGTCCGCCTTTGCCAGCGCTTCAGGAGATGGCCATGCCGTGATGACCTCGGCATCCACGTCCCCACCTTCTTTGATGGCATCGCAAAGCAAGCGGCTGCCGGGCCCATGGCGGTGCTGGCCCCAGGCATGGGTATCGTGCCCCGCGAGAAAGAGGATCCGCTTGGGTGCCGCCGAGAGCGTGCTACAGGCGAGCGCGAAGAGAATGATACCGTGGATTCGGGAGCTCATGGCAGGAGACAGAGTGAACCCTGATAACGTGGAATGCCGCCCCGAAATTGCGGACAGATTGATGCAATCCCCGCTGGCACACTTCAGCGTCCGATCAAACCGAGCAAACGCTCCGCACAGGCACGCGCGAAGGCGGGGTCGTTGATCTCGACATCGAGCTCCTCCACCGGAAGCCGGGAATGCTGCACGATGGCATCCCGCAGCGCGGCATCCGCCGCCGGATCGTGAAAAGGCTGGCCGGGAGCGCTGATCACGCTGATGGCCTTGCGAGGAATCAGAATCGCGGCTGGAGCGGTGTAGGCGTTGACCTTCTCCGCGATGATCCGGCCCAGTTCGGAGCACTCCGCGGGGTTGGTCCGCATCAACGTGACCTGGAAATTGTGAACATAGAAATTCCTTCCGGCGAACTTCTCCGGAACCGAGTCCCGCTCGCCGAAATTCACCATGTCCAGGCAGCCGGGAACGACCACGGCAGGCACCTTTGCTTTCGCGGCGGCATCCATGCGTTCGGGTCCGGCACCCAGCACGCCGCCAACGAGCTCGTCCGCCCATTCGGTGGTGGTGATGTCGAGCACGCCGGCAACCATGCCGCTTTCGATCAATGATTCCATCGCCCGTCCACCGGCACCGGTCGCGGCAAAGACCAGCACCTCGTAGCCCGCTTCCTCGAGAATGAGCTTCGCCTCGGTGACGCAGGCGGTGGTGTTCCCGAACATGCTCGCAACGATCAGGGGCTTCGCCGAGGCAGCATCGACTTTCGCCTCCACCATCCCGCAAATGGCACCGGCGGCACGGGCAAAGATCACGCGGGAAAGGCGATTCAAGCCCGCCACATCCACGATGCTCGGCATTATCACGATATCCTTCGTGCCGAGGTAATGGGCGACATTTCCGCTCGCGAGAGTGGAGACCATCAGCTTCGGAAAACCGATCGGGAGCGCCCGCATGGCAGCCGTGCCGATCGCCGTGCCACCCCCTCCCCCGAGCGAAATCACACCGTCGATCCGGCCTTCCGCGGCGAGCTTCGCGAGCAGGACCGGAACCGCCTTCGACATTGCAATCACGGATTCGCCGCGATCACGCTTCGCGATCAAAGGCGCGAGGTCGAGACCGGCTGCGGCGGCCACTTCCTCGCGGGTGATGTCCGGCGTGACGACGGGAGCAGCTCCGCTGCCGACATCGATCAAGAGAGCCTCATGACCGCGCGCGCGGATCAAGCCCGCGACATAGGCATGTTCCTCCCCCTTCGAATCGAGCGTGCCGAGAACCGCGATGGTAGCCATGGGACGAATGACGAATGCAGAATCTCCGAATGTCGAATCCTTCCGAATCACCCTTCATTCCCCATCGGAAAGTCGGCATTCCCTCAGTGCTTCCTCTTCACGGGAATCGCCTTGAACTCCCGGGTGAGGTTGGTGAGCGACACCTCCACCGCCATGCGCTCCAGCGAGGAGGCACCC
>CBFGPU010000079.1:0-7880 GCA_965650715.1 uncultured Haloferula sp.
CGGCTTTCAGGCCAGCGATGGCCTGGTCCTGCTTCGGTGGGGTGCCGGATTATCGGCGAGAGTCATTCCAAAATACGACAGCGGTCGTTTACCCTGTTTCGCGGAACCGATGACCCGGCACCAAGCCATGGAGCCCTCGGAGACGAGGACCTCGCGGCTAATGGTTTGGGATCGGTGGAGACGCATCGGAGCGGAATGAAGTTGGCGGTAGATATGCAGACGGCCCGAAACCGTCAACGGCAAATTTCGATTTTCTTATATAATAGAACGAGGAGCGGGATGCTGAGGTATGGCGGGACGCCTAGAAGCCCTCGGCAAGACGCTTCTCCGAAACCTTCATTTCGACGGGAATGTCGGGGGCGAAGAGGGAGAGGCGGAATTCCTCGAGAAGCCAGCCATACTCCCAGAGGGAGGGATCCTCGGGACGCTTGGTCCACTCGATGAACCAGGGCTGCCAGTATCTGCGGACACGCTCCATCTTCTCAAGGTCCTTCACGAGGGGGAGGCTGGAGATGCGGCCGATGCGGGAGCGGATGCCGCGGAGGTAGCGATCGTGCGAGCGCATGCGGGTGAAGCCGGCGCGCCAGACGAAGCGGGGGCGCAGGAGCCAGGCGAGTTCCTCCTCGATATCCGCGGTGACGGCGGAGAGGTGGCGGTCCTTCCGGTTCTCGTGGATCCATTGGCGGACGGGGCCGGCGGCGTCGAAGGTGGAATCGAGCGATCTGGCGATGGCGGTGGCGGCTTCGAACCAGCGGCCCTTGGCGTCCTTCGCCTTGGCCGTGAAATCTTGCGGCGTGGAGATTCGTTTGCCACCGAGAGCCCCCTCTCCTGCCAAGGCGATGAGGTCATCCATGGAGGTGGCCATGCGCGGAAGCTCGACCTTGGCCATGAGACCGAGGGGATACTTTTTCTTCAGGTAATTCACCTGATCCGGCTGGGCGAGCAGGAGCAGGCGGACGAGTCCGGCGCGATGGGACTGGGCGGCTTCATGTTGATTGGAGAACGCCTTTATTCCAACCGTGGCGCCTTCGTCGATGAGGGCCGGGAAAGCCGGCCCCGCGGGGGTATCGACCCGCTCGGGAATCTCGCCTTCGGTCCACTCTTTCATGCCGCGGCGTTCCCACTCCGCATTCGCGGCAGCTTCGAAGCGATCGGTGACGAGCTTGCCCAGCTTCGCCTGGAGGGCCTTCACGTCCTTGCCGAAGGCGAGCTCGCGCTCGTCGTCATCGCAGACCCAGATCTTGGTGACGAGTTCCTCGGGAAGGCGTTCGAGATCGAAGCTGCGCGGGGTGATCTCCCAGCCGGAGAACTTGGTCAAGTACTGCGCCAGGCGTACTTCGAGAGCGGCATCCGGCTCGCGGTGGCGCCATTCGTCGGCGAAGCCCTGTGCCGCTTCCGCGACCGGCTGGCATTCGCGGCGAAGGTCCTTCGGCAAGGAGCGAATCATCCACTCCGCCCGCCACGTCATGTCGCCGGGGACGCCCCAGCCGGGAAGCCAGTCAGGAAGGCGGGGAAGCTGGTCGATGTGAACGCCGAGGGTCACGCCATCGTCGCGCTCGCCGGGGGCGGCGCGGTAGTAGAGGGCGTATTCCTCACCGCCATGGGTGAGCCAGTCCGGGTAGCCTTCGAGGTCGAGGGCATCGAGGTCCTCGAGCACGACATCGGCGTGATTCGCGATCAGGGTATCGCCGTGCTTCGATTGCCAGTCGTGGAAGGCTTTCGTGGTGAACATGCCGTCAGGCAGGCGGCTCTCGAAGAAATCGAGGACGGCCTCCTCGCTCCAGAGGCCGCCGGGGCGACGAAGCTTCTGCTCGATGGCCCCGATCTCCTCCTTGAGCGCATTGAGGCGTTCGAGAGCGCGGGACTTTCCTTTCACGCCGCCCTGCAGCAGGCCCTCGCGCACGAAGATGCGGCGAGCCCCGGCGGGATCGATGCGGCCGTAGTGGACGCGACGTCCGGCAACGATGGGGAGACCGCCGCAGGTGACGGTTTCCTTCGCGTACACCGCGCCGTGCTGTTCGTCCCAATGGCCCTCGCCGTAACGGCTGGTGCAGAGGTGGGGCGCGACCTTCTCGACCCAGGCAGGATCGATGCGGGCCAGGCGGCGTGCCCATAGGCGGGTGGTATCGACAAGCTCCATCGCCATCACCCAGTCCCACTTCTTCCCGCCGAAGAGGCCGGAGCCGGGGAAGACGGCAAAGTGGCCGCCGGAGGCGCTGCGGTAGGCGCGCTCCTCGCGGTCCCAGAGGCCGAACTGCCGCGGCACGCCGGCGAGGAGGGCGCGGTGGAAGGAATCGTAGGGGGCGGACTTCTCGGTGGAGCCGGCGAGCGGCTTGACCTGCCAGCGGAGTTCGCGTTCGACGAGTTCCTTCAGTTCATCGTGGACGTTCGCCCATTCCTGGACACGGCGGTAATTGAGGAAGGCCTCGCCGCAGTACTTGCGAAGCTGATTGCGCTTCCACCCCCTGCCCTCGCGGAAGCGCTGGACATCGAGCCAGAGGCGCAGCATGCCGCGGAAGTCCGACTCGGCATCCTTCCAGCGGGCATGCGCGGCATCGGCTTCCTTGATCCTCTCCGCGGGACGCTCCTTCGGGTCGTTCGATTCAAGACCGGCGACGACGGGCAGGATCTCGGCGAGGCAGTGCTCGTGACGGGCCTCCAGCAGCATGCGGGCGAGGCGCGGATCCACCGGCATGCGGGCCATCATGCGGCCGGACTCGGTGAGCTGCTTGTCCTTGTCGAGGGCACCGACCTCGCGCAAAGTACGATAGCCCTCGGAGATGGCCTTCGGCGCGGGCGGATCGAGAAAGGGAAACTCCTCGATGTCCGGCAGGCCGAGCGACTTCATCCGCAGGATGACTCCGGCGAGCGAGCTGCGACGGATCTCGGGATCGGTGAACTGGGCACGTTCCTGGAGATTTTCCTCCGAGTAGAGGCGGACACAGACGCCCTCCCGCACGCGGCCGCAGCGGCCTTTCCGCTGGCGGGCGCTGGCCTGCGAGACTTCCTCGATCTGGAGGCGCTGGACGCCGCGGCCGGGGCTCCAGCGGCTGACCCGGGCGAGGCCGCTATCGACAACGCTGACGATGCCGGGAATGGTGAGCGAGGTTTCGGCGACGTTCGTGGCGAGGATGATGCGGCGCTTGTGACCGGGGTGGAAGATGCGCTGCTGATCGCCGAGGCCGAGGCGAGCGAAGAGCGGGAGGATCTCGGTGTTGCGGTACTTGCGACCATCGAGGGCATCGGCGCAATCGCGGATCTCGCGCTCGCCGGGGAGGAAGACGAGGACGTCCCCGGTGGGATCGACATCGGTGAGCCAATCGACGGCGCGGGGGACATGGCGGTTGAGATCCTCGTCCTCATCGGGAGGGAGGAAGAACTCCTCGACGCCGAAGGTGCGGCCCTCCGCCTGGATGACGGGAGCGCCGGAAAAGAAGGTAGCGAAGGCCCCGGCATCGAGGGTGGCGGAGGAAATGACGAGCTTGAGGTCCTTGCGCCGCTCTAACAGGCGCTTGAGGTAGCCGAGGAGGAAGTCGATATTGAGCGAGCGCTCGTGGGCCTCGTCGAGAATGAGGGCGTCGTACTGTTTGAGATCGGGATCGCCCTGCGTTTCCGCGAGGAGGATGCCATCGGTCATGAACTTGATCCTGGTGTCTTTCGAGGTCTTGTCCTCGAAGCGGACCTGATAGCCGACGAAGGTGCCGAGCGGGCTTTTGAGTTCCTCCGCGACGCGCCTCGAAACGCTGGCGGCGGCGATGCGGCGGGGTTGGGTGCAGCCGATCTTGCGGGTGCCGCCGTCGAGGGCCTCGGCGACCATCTTGGGAAGCTGGGTGGTCTTGCCGGAGCCGGTCTCGCTGACGACGACGATGACCGGGTGATCGCGGATGGCGGCCACGATCTCCCCGCGCTTGCCGACGACGGGCAGGCTTTCGGGGTAGTTCAGCGGCGGGAGGGTGTCCGGCATCGCGCGGGGGAGTTAGCGTTGATGCCGGGGATGCTCAAGCGTGATCGGGGGGGTGAGGCAAGGAGCACCACGAATCGGACGAATCTTACGAATTGGGAGGGTGGTGGTGGAACGGGCCGTTTTAGGCGATGGCGCTGGATGCGGCGGTGCGGTAATTTTCGGGCACACCCCCATTCGCCGCGGCGAGGAGGCTGCCGACGACGGTGCCGCGGTGACAATTGTCGCCTCCGGCCATGGTATTGGCGATGAGGCCAGCGGCGAAGTCGTCGTGATACTTCCAAGCGAGGTAGAGGGAGGCGGGAACGGCGTCCTCGACATAGCAGGCGGCGCTGAATCGTTCGCCGACGACGTGATTGTCCTCCTCGCCCGCGGCGATCCAGGCTTCGGCATCGGTGGAGGGAAGCCAATCGGCGGCTTCGATGCGGATCGCGGCGCGGAGCGAGCCGCCCCCGGCGATGGCGAAGAGGAGGCGGACGAAGGTGTCCGCGGCCCGGAGGGTATCGGGGTGGTTGTGGGTGAGCGCGACGTGTTCCTTCACGATGCGGCGCAGCTCCTCGAGCGGGGTGCCTTCGAGCGCGGCGAGCAAGGCGGGGACGGAGGCGAGGCCGCCGATGTGCTTGTCCACGATGCCGCATTCGCGCGGCGGCTTGCCCTTGGCGTAGTTCGTGAAGAAGGCGCGGTGGCACTCCTCGATGTAGGTGTCGCGGTGCCAGCCGGGTTCGAGCATGCGGGCGATGTAGCGCTCGAGCCAGGCATCGGCATCGTAGCCGCCGCGCTCCTTGACGAAGTCGTGGAGTTCGGTGGCGAGGCGGAAGTTGAGGGTGTTTTCGCCGGCCCTAAGGTGCTGGTGGTAGTGGATGCCCTTCTGGCCGATATAGCGGGCCTGGTCGTGCATGATGTCGGCCTTCTCGTTGACCGGCACGTAGTTGAACTTGTGCATGTAGCCCTCCGGGTGCGGGTTGCGCGGGGCGACGAAGCGATCGACGAGGCCGTAGTCTCGGCGGAGGGAGTCGCGGTCGTAGTACCAATGGACCGGCATCGCGAGGGCATCGGCGGCGAGGGATCCTTGGTAGGCGGAGGAAAAGATGGTCATGGCTGGGATTTACAGTGGGAATGGCGGGGTGCAAGGGCCTGCGCTTTGCTGAAGGGATTCCAGTCCGGCACGGAGCAACGCCCCGAACCGCTCGTTCCAAAGATGCCTCCCGTATCAGCGGTGCCCGTCATCGGGCGGCAGCTCCAGTTTCTCGGCCTTCTTGAAGAACTTCCCGAGATCTCCGCCGCACTCGGCCAGGAGGCGGTGGAACGTGGGGATGTGACGATGGTAGGTGATCACCGAGACCAGATGCGCATTGTTAACGTCCTGGCTCAACCAGGCTTCCAAGCCGCGGCCACCCCAGCGCCGGCGCAGTTCGCGGAAGTTGTTCTGGAGACCCCGGAAGATCCGCGCCTTCTCCCCCCGCATTTCTTCCTCCGGCTTGCCGGAAGCATAGAGTGCCTTCAGCTCTTCGCGGGTCGAATCGATACGGTCGTAGAACTGCGCCCGCCGTACCAAACGCGCCTCGTATTTCTTGAGATCCGCGATGCGCGCGTGGTGCTTCAACCAGCGCCGGACACCTTCCTCGGCGACGGCGTTCGCGAGGCTTTCGTTGAAGGTCGTGTCGCCGTTGCGGAAAAGCCGGCGGTGCGTGAGTTCGTGGAAGATGAGTTCGGCCAGGTCCACGTCCGCCGCGTTCACGAAGGTGTTCAGCACCGGATCGTGGAGCCAGCCGAGCGTCGAGTACGCTTCCGTGCCGCCGGTGGCAACGTCGTATCCCTCGCTCCGCAGACGCGCCGCAAGCGCCTCGGTGTCCGATTCGCGGAAGAACCCGCGGTAGTCCAAGCGGCCCAGGGTGGGATACCACCAGGTTTTCGGCTCCAGCGAGAACTCCGGCGCGGCGTAAAGCGTCCATACCACGTACGGCCTGCCGAGATCGGCATACTTGCCGTAGCTTTCGTCGCCGGGAAGCGTGAGATGCTCCTTAGCGAACTGCCGGATCTCCTGCACCGAGGACAACTGCCGCTTCAATGCAGGCGGCGTGGCCGGATCCGCCAGGATCGGCGGGATCGGCTTGCTCTTCCGCAGGATCTCCAACTGTCCGCCGGCCGCCTGCGTATAGAACTTGGCCGTCTGGCAGGACGCCATCAGGAGCACCGCGGGTAGCACTGCCAGCAATGGAAGGACGCGCGCCATCATTTCCAGGCGTCCCGCCACATGTCCGGATACCAACGGCCTTCGTCCATCTCGATCAGATCGAAGTCCGTGATCACCCTCCCGTCGTCGGGCAACCCGTATTCCTTGATCATCTCCGGGATGAATTCGTCCGTCTCGTCATCCCGCCAGCCGCGTTTGCTCATGAAGCTGTTGTAGATGAGGATCTCCTCGGCAGTGAGACGGCGTCCGTTTGCGAAGCACCACTCCAGGAGCTCTTCTTCACCCATCCCGGCGATCACCCGCGACCTCACGTCGTCGTAGGTCACTCCCAGATAACGGCAGGTCCTGCCGTCGAAGCCCTGGCCCAGCATGTCGAAATAGTCCCCGGGAAGGTTCCCCGCGGCATGGAGCCGGATTTTCGAGCACATCCGCGCGAAGTAGAACATCCCGCCGGTCTTTTCATAGCAGCCTTTGATTCCCTCGATCCTCATACGCTGCCGCCAACTTGGCGCGACCGGGAGCGGATGCCGAATGGTTTTTCCCCTCCCCCGCCGAAAATGAAATCCGGCCGCCCCCGAAGGAGCGACCGGATCGCATGACCATGGGAAGCTGATTGCCGATCATTCATTCGTTCTCCCGCACCCGGTAGAAGCGCCGCGGCACCGTGGGAGGCACGTTTTCTTCGGTGAAGGTCCCGCCGCTCACGGTCGGGGCGATGGTATTCCAGGAACCGGTGCCATCCCAAGCTTCCACCGCATAGGTTTTTCCGGCCGCAGAGGTCCACTCGATCGCGACCGTCTGTTGGGCGGCATTGCGCACGATGCTGGTGATCCTAAGGGTTTCCGTCTCACCGCCCGGCGTCTCGTAAGTGTAAGTCAGCGTGATCGTACCGGCGACGCTCGCGGCAAGGTCCGCCACGTTCGAGTAGTTCACCTGTACGGGCGAGTTCGCCTCCGGTGGAGTGCCGAAGGAAAGCGCGAAGGGCTGGCTTCCCGTCACCGTGCTCAGGATGTCCGGATGATAGCTAACCCCGGCATTGGCCGCCGTGAGGGTTTGTTCAAAGGTCGGGATCGCGAAGCTCACCTCGATCGGCTCCCCCGTCGCGCCCACCCCGTTGTTGCCACCGCCGGTGCCGCTGAAGGCGATTCCCCCGATCGAAAAGGTTCCGCCCAAGCCCGCGTTCGCGTTCCCCTCGTCGCCGTCCTGGCCGATGGTGCCTTCGAGCAGTCCTTCGATCTCGCAGTGGATCGTGAAGGATTGCAGGGTGCCCAGCGTGGCATTGAAGGGCTGGAAGGTCGCGGTGAAGAAGTCGTTCGGCACAAGGGCCTCGCTTCCGAAGCCGTTGTAGAGATTCCCCTCGTTGGAGGCGGAGAAGTTGGCGGGCTGGACCACGGTTTCAGCAACCAAAGGCCGGGCGGCAAGGACCAGGATCAGGGGCAGGGTCTTTTTCATGGGATGGATTCTCTCTCGAGCGCCACATGAAGCATTCCGGAAGCCAGAAGCTGCCATTTCCGGATACATTCAACGACGAGGGCGGGCAGGACGAGGCGGATATCCCCCGCGACCCGCTACCCAAAATCGCAAAGATCCCACGGTTCGCGGGGTTGTCACATGAAAGGGAATCCGCTATGCATCGTTATTCAACGCGACACCAAAATGACGAACCCAGACGCAAAAGTGATCATTTCAGACGCCGGACGCCGGAATTTCCTCAAGGCCCTGCCC
>CBFGPU010000080.1:0-7871 GCA_965650715.1 uncultured Haloferula sp.
TAACCGCATGCGGACCCGGGCTTTGATCCGGGTCCGCATCGCGATGGCCCAGGCCGTCAACCCTCCCCTTCCGGCTTCAGCCAGTAGAGAACGGCCATGCGGACGGCGATGCCGTTCTCGACCTGGCGGTTGACGAGGCTGCGGGAGTAGTCCATCGCGCCGTCGCAGAGTTCCACGCCGCGGTTCACGGGGCCGGGGTGCATGAGCCAGAGGCCCTCGCCGTCGATGTGCTTCAGGCGTTCCTCGGTGATCCCGTAAACCTTGTGATATTCGCGCAAGCTGGGAAAATACTGCACGTCCTGGCGCTCCATCTGGACCCGGAGGAGATAGACCACGTCGGGCTTCCACTTCATCGCTTCCCCGTAGTCGGTAAAGCGGCGGATGTTCTCCGGACCGACCTTCGGGACCAGGGAACCGGGTCCCAAGTACGCAACCTCGACGCCGAGGCGCTTGAGGATCGTGCTGGTCGAGCGGGCGACACGACTGTGGAGGATGTCTCCGATGATGAGGACCTTTCTCCCGCTCAACTCGGGAAAGACCTCCTTGAGCGTGAAGGCATCCAACAGGCCCTGGGTCGGATGCGCGTGCGATCCGTCGCCGGCGTTGATCACGCTGGCCTTGGTCATGCGCGCGATCATTCCCGGCAGACCGCTCTGCTTGTGGCGGACGACGATGAAGTCGGTGCGCATCGCCTGGAGGGTCTCGATCGTTTCGCGCACGGACTCGCCTTTCACGACCGAGGAGTGCGGCACGTCGAAGTTCGTGACATCCGCGGAAAGGCGCTTGGCGGCAACTTCGAAGGAGGAATGGGTGCGCGTGCTCGGCTCGTAGAAGAGCATCAGCACCGACTTGCCCTTGAGCGCGGGGACCTTTTTGACGGAGCGGGTGAAGAGTTCCTTGAAGGGAACGGCTTGGTCGAGGAGGAGATCGATCTCCTCCCGGTCGAGCGAGGCGATGTCGAGCAGGTCCTTACGGGCCATAGGTGGGTGCGAAGTGGTGGATGATTCCGAAGGCGAGGATGAGAACGGCGATGATCGTGATGAAGCCGGCATGGTGCCGCGAGCGCGGCTTCTTCCAAGCGACGCCTCCTGCAAACACCAAGCCTAGCCCGCAAAGGCCGGAGAGCAGGCCGAAGCCAGCCTTGCCGAGCCAGGGCTGGCGGGACAGATCGGCCATCCACTGGGCGGGGAAATCCATCGGCGGGACGCCGGGCGACCAATGGGCGAGCCACGCGGACACGGCCCCCGCCAGAGGCAAAATGTAGCCCAGGGCGATCAAGGGCCAAGGCACGGCAAGGTGGCGGATGTGCGAGATCGCGCGGTCCGGAGGGGCCGCTTGAATGCGGCGCATTTCCATCAGTTCGCGATCGCTGTGCCGGTGTTGCGGGATCGGTGCAGCATCGACCCGGACGACCTTGACGGAGTCGGCGGCAGGCTTTGCTTCGCGGGGAACTTGCTCGGACTTGCGCAACGAGCGGACTGCCTTCGGTGCGGCGGAGAGGACTTCCGCAGATTCGCCCGGCTCCGCTTGTTCCATGGCGGGCAGATCGTCTCCCGCTGCATCCGGAGATCCCGCCGAAGCAACAACCGGTGATGGTTCCGACGCTACGGGCTTCCTCGGGACCGGCGCTGTCCCTGAGGGTGCCTTTGGCTGGGCAGGTGGAGGCGTAAAGGCGACCGGCGGCACGGGCTCGGTTCCGGTCTGCTCGGAGTCCGCACCGGGAATGCCGAGCGACTCGCGGAGTTTCGCGATTTCCTCGGCGGATTTCCGGCGCTGGGGAAGCATGGCTAGTCGGGTTTTCGTTCGACGACCTCGATCTTGTCTTCTCCGTCGGTCGCTTCCAAGGAAACAAGCACGTGATCGTGTCGTGATGTTTCCAAGCGGATCCCGGTATAATCCGGCTGGATCGGCATCTCGCGGTGTCCCCGGTCGATCAGGGTGGCAAGCTCGACCTTCGCCGGACGGCCGTAGTCGGAGAGGGCATCGAGCGCGGCGCGGATGGTGCGGCCGGTGAAGAGAACGTCGTCCACCAGGATGATGTGCGCACCATCCACGGTGAAGGGGATGTCGCTTTCCTGGAGCTTCGGGTTCTCGCGGAGGTGCTCGTAGTCGTCGCGGTAAAGGGAGATATCGAGGATGCCCATGGAGAGCTCGCGATCTTCTTCGGCGAGCTTGTTGCAGACGCGCTCGGCGACTTCGTCCCCGCGGCTGCGGATGCCGACAAGGGCAATGGGCTCGCCCACCGTGCGCTCGCGGATCGCGAAGGCGAGGGCGGCGATGCCCTGCTCGATGTCATCGGGTCCTAGGATGCGGCTCATCAGTCTTGAAAGTGGAGGATGCCGATGTCGCGGCGGCGTTGCGCTCCGTTGAAGGAGATCTTGTCGGCGGCGGCGTGGGCGGCGGCGACGGCTTCGGCACGGGTGCTGCCACCGGCGACGGCGGCGAGGACGCGGCCGCCATGGGTTTCCCATTCGCCGGCGGGATTGCGGCGGGTACCGGCGTGATAGACGCGGTTCTCGGCGGGGTGGTCGAGTCCGTGGATGACATCGCCGCTGCGGGATGACTCCGGATATCCGGCGGAGGCGAGGACGACGCAAACGCTCCAGCCTTCGTCGAAGGAAATGAGGTCGGACTTCAGTTGGCCCTTGGCCCCCGCGAGACAAAATTCGGCGAGGTCACCTTTGACGAGGGGCATGACCGCCTGGCACTCGGGGTCGCCGAAGCGGCAGTTGTATTCGATCACCTTCGGGCCTTGCGGAGTGAGCATGAGGCCGAAGTAGAGGAAGCCACGGTAGGGCAGACCGTCCTTGCGGAGACCGGCGACGGTCGGAGCGACAATTGTCGATTCGATGTCGGCAAGGAGTTCCGCGGGGATGAGCTGGCGGCTGGCAACGGCCCCCATCCCCCCCGTATTGGCACCCGCATCGCCCTCCCCGATGCGCTTGTAGTCGCGGGCGGGGGTGAAGACCAGATAATGGTCATCGACGATCGCAGCGAAAATCGAGACCTCCGGGCCGGTGAGGAACTCCTCCACCAACACGCGGCCGGGGCCGAAGCGGTTCTGGACGAAGACTTCATCGAGGAAGGCCTCCCCTTCTCCCTCGGTCATGCAGACGGCGACGCCCTTGCCCGCGGCGAGGCCGTCGAACTTCAGCACCGTTGGGTATTTACCGGCGATGGCGGCGCGGGCTTCCTCAAGGTTCGCGGTCGCGACGGCCTTACCGGTGGGGATGCCGTGGCGCTCCAGGAACTGCTTGGCGAATTCCTTGCTGGCCTCGAGCTGGGCGGATTGGAAGTGCGGGCCCCAGCAGGGAATGCCCGCCTTCTCGCAGAGGTTGGCGAGGCCCTCTCCCTTCACCAGATAGCTTTCCTCGCCCGCCACACAGAGGTCGATTTCGTGGACCTCCATCCACTCGACCAGCGATTCGAGACCTTCCGCGGCGACCGGGCGGGCAATCTGGAAAATGGCGTCACTGCCGGGAAAACAGAACAGCTCCGGGGCTGACGGAGATTCCGCCAATGCCCTGACCAGCGCGTGCTCGCGCCCTCCCTTGCCCACAACGACGATCTTCATTTCCGGGGGCGTTTTGGGGCAGCAGGGCGGCGGACTCAACCCCCAATTGGCCCCCACGTCATGGCGTAATGGTTCGGAAACCCGAAGCATGGGAAAGTCCGAAGCGTGAAAGCCGCCTCGCACACCCGCCTTGTATCCCGCATCCTCGTCGCGCTCACGCTGTCCGGCGTCCTGCATGCCGGGCTACCGACCGAGACGCCCAAGAAGAAGGTGCGGATGGCAAATGTCGAACCGGCCAGCGAGACGGCAAAGCCCAAGCTTTGCGCCGTCCCGCAAGAGTCTTGAAAATGCGGAACGTGGCGGCTTGCGCTTGATCGAGAGATTTTGTTAGACGCCGGGCTCCCACCGGTTCTTGAAAACCCCGCTCCGGGAGGGCATTCCCCAAGACACCCTCCCGTCTCCTCCTCCCATGAATTCCCGTTTCTTGAAGCGGGCGGCGCTTGCCGTCCTCACGATCGCGGCATTGGTCGCGACAATCCTCTTCCGCCATCGTTCCCCGGAACCCGAGCGGTCCGCCAAGGAGAGCGCGCCCGCACCGGAACTGTCCGCGACGGTGCCTTCCCAGCAGATCCCTCCGTTCCCGCAAGCGGCGACCGTACCAGTGGCCGCACCGGCCGCCCGCCAAGCGGAGCCGGCGCCCGGGGATCCAGACTACGTCCCCGGTCACTTCCCGGGGGTGAGCGTTCGCCACGTCCCCGGAACGCACGTGCCAACGCCCCCCGAAGGAACCGAACGGACCGTTCCGGAAAGCCGCGAAGTCGTTCTACCGGATGGCCGCGTGTTCATCGGTGTCACGCTCGATGAGACATGGCGGGTTCCCTTGAAGGCCGAAAGAGACCGCTAACCCATTCCCCGCTTCCCCCCGACTTGCCTCCCCATGAGACCGTCTTTCTTCCTCCTCCTCCTCGCTGCATCCGCCTCCGCCGTTCCGATCGAGGTGACCTACCGGGATGCTGCCAACACGGGATTTTTCGACACCACGCCCACCTCTCCCGCCGGTTCCAACAACGGCACCACGCTGGGCGCGCAGAGACGCATCGCCTTTGAATATGCCGCTTCCCGATGGGCAGCGCAGATCGCAGGCAATGTACCGGTGAAAATCTCCGCGGGGTGGTCGACCACGGCCCCCTCGGGCAGCCTCATCACCTTGGCAAACGCGGGCCCGGTGAACTACTTCAGGAACGGTTCGGCGGTGACGGGCCTGCCCCGGAACAACACCTTCTATCCGTCCGCATTGGTCGATCAAATGGTGGGCCAAGACATGGTGGCCAACGGCACCTCCGACGACATCACGGTCAACTGCAACACCTACCTGGACGACGTTGCAAACGATGGATTCGCCTGGGATTACGACCTGAATAACACCGGAGGCTCCGGGACTTCGTTCATCGGCACCATCCTTCACGAACTAGGCCACGGCCTGGGCTTCCTCTCCGGCCTCGGCGCTAACGGCGGGTATGTCCTCGGCAGTCCGATGATCTGGGATGCTCTGATGACCAACGGCGCGGGCACTTTCTTCCCGACGATGGAGGCGTCCACCCGCGACAGCTTGCGCGAGAGTAACAACGTCTTCGTGGACGGCACTTTCCTGCGGCTCTACAACGGTGGCAATCCGGCCAAGGTCCACGCTCCCGGCACCTTTGTCAGCGGGTCGTCGCTCCATCACTTCGACAACGCCACTTACTCCACGACGGGCAACGTCAACGAACTGATGACCCCCATGGTGGACTTTCCGACCCAGCTTTTCGGGCCGCTGGTGATGAGCGCGATGCGAGACATGGGTTACACCTTGCAAGACACCCAGGCACCCACGGTGGGGATATCGAGCCCGGTGAGCGGCAAGACCTATACGAGCGGCGCGCTCACCGCTGCTGGAGTGTTCGGCACCACGGCCGATACCTCCGCCGGAGGAGCTAGCAACGCGGTCGGGCTCTTGCGTACCAAAGTAGCGCTCTACAGCCAGAGCCAAGGCAAATGGTACCGCTGGGCAACCCCGGGATTCGACTCCGGCACCTTCAGCCACAACGATCACACCCGGGAGGTGACGATCGAGAACCTCCTGCCGGTAGCGACGGGCGACCACACGTGGCGCACCACTTTGCCCGCCGGACTGCCCGACGGCAGCTACGAACTGCACGTCGCCTCCGTGGACCAGAACGATCAAGGCAGCGACTTCGTCCCGACGACATTCACGATCGACAACGCAGCGCCCACCATCGTGATCGAGCCGTGGATCGACAATGCAGTGGTCTTCAACCTCGACGGTTTGCGGGTCCTGGCCCCCGACGCCGTGGAACTGGAGATCGAGTTGAGACGGACCGTCGGCGCCGATCTCTTCTACTGGAGCGGAACGAACTGGAGCACCACGCCAACTTCCCTGCCCGCCACCCAAAGCGGCGGACGTTGGTATCTGACGGTCCCGCCTCCATCGCGTGCCAACTGGCCGCAGGGACAACAGATCCACATGAGGGTCTTCGCGACGGACGCGGCAGAAAACCCGAGCATGGCCGAAATCTGGCTGACGCGGACTGCGGCGGATACGACGCTGCCGGTGGCGACGATCGAATCGCCGTCCAGCGGCAGCATCCTGACCGTACCGGCGCTGCCCGGACTGCAAGGCGAAGCCCGCGATCCGGAGTCGGGTGTCGCCGCGACCTCGGTGATCTTCACACGCTTCTTGCCGGGGGGTGGCTTCAGCTACTGGAGCGGTACCGCCTGGGTTGCTTCCCCGGTCAATCTTCCGGTGGCTGCCGACGAAGGCGCAGGCCGCTGGACCGCCCCCAACGGTTGGGCGCTCCCGAGCGGAACTTCATTGCCCAACGGAAACTACTCGGCGGAGATTATCGTGACCAACCGCGAAAGTCCGGCGGGAACGAGCGGTGCCGGAGTCGGTTTCAGCGTCGACTATCATCCCGTCTACACGTGGACCGGCTGGACGATGCGCGACGGCATTTCGGGCAACGACAGCGATTCGTGGGGCGCACCCGAGAACTGGAGTCCCTATGGCGTGCCGGGGGTGGATGACATCGCGGTGATCGCGAACGGCGACCAGGTGACGAGCACGATCAGCCGGAGTGTTTATGGACTGAAGCTTCATAGCGGCTATCTGAACTTCGTGAACGGACCGGGTGCCCAAGGCACCGTCACCACAAGCCATGCCTCCGAATGGAATGGCGGCACGCTCCATGGGATTTGGGACGTGGCAGGCGGCTCGACTCTCACGATGGGCGGGAGCAGCCGCCAATTGGCGACCGGCAGCCAGATCCAGAACGAGGGCACGATCACTTGGACAAGCGGGGTCACGATCGGCTACGACAGTGCCACCGTCACGAACAAGGCGGGCGCCACGTGGATACTTTCCGGCACCGGGGACGCCTTCAACAACTACTACGGGAACAACCAGTTCATCAACCTGGGCATCCTGCGCCAGACCGCCGCAGGCAGCATCACTTTCGACGACTGGAGCTACACGCTGGGCGGTGAGGTGCAGAAGCAAGGCGGGGAACTGGTGATCAATTCCAACTCCTCCCTGACATCCGGCGTGCAGTTCACGGGTGGCGGCAGCTTCAAGCAGACAGGATGGAACCTGAACGTCTCCGGCACGATCGCAAACCCCAGCGGCCTCTTCACGATCGAGGGAGGCACTTTGAACGCGACCGCTCCGGTCACCCTGAGCGGCAACTACCGGTGGACCGGCGGCGCGTGGTCGGGGACCTTCACCGTGCCCGCGGGATCCGACCTGACGATCGCCGGGGACTGCCAGCTCAACACCGGGGCGGTGCTGAACAACTCGGGCGTCGTCCATTGGAACTCGGCATCGCCCCTTAGGGGCTACGACAGTGTCACCGTCAACAACCAGGCCGGCGGCGTGTGGCGTCTGGAGACGACGGGCAACGCGTTCAGCAACTACTACGGAAGCAATACTTTCAACAATGCGGGCCTCCTGGAGAAGACCGGTGCCGGAGAAACCGTACTTCCCTACTGGAGCTACAGCCTGCCGGGAGAGACCAAGGTTTCGACCGGCACCCTGCGGGTGGCGGCGAACCTGACCTTGCCCGCGGGGGCCCTGCTGTCGGGAGCGGGGACCTTCGACCATTCCGATGGCGTTTGCTCGCTGAACGGCCAGATCCACTCCACCGCCACCACCCTGAAACTCACCGGTGGCACGATGGTGGCCGGGGCCGGCGCGAAGATCCAAGGGAACTGGACCTGGACCGGAGGCAGCATCGCCGGAACCCTGGAAAACCCTGTAAACAGGCAGCTCACAATCAACGGCAGTTGCCAGCTCAACGCGGGC
>CBFGPU010000081.1:0-7808 GCA_965650715.1 uncultured Haloferula sp.
ACCAGAAGTTCCATGAGCAGGAGATGTTACATCGTCATGCCGCCATCGACAGCAAGAACTTGTCCGGTGATGTAGCGAGCTTCCTTGCTGGCGAGGAACAAGACCGCGGAAGCGATGTCGGCCACCTCGCCGAAGCTGGAAAGCGGGATGTTCTTGAGCACTTCTTCGCGCACTTTCTCGGACAGTTCACCGGTCATATCGGTGGTAATGAAACCGGGTGCCACCGCATTGCAAGTGACCTGGCGGCCGGAAAGTTCCTTGGCGACCGACTTGGTGAAGCCGATCAGACCCGCCTTCGAGGCAGCGTAATTGGCTTGGCCCGCGTTGCCGATCAGGCCGATGACGGAAGCGATGTTGATGATGCGCGGATCCTCCGCCTTCATCAGCACCCGCATGAAAGCCTTCACGGTATTGAAGGCACCTTTGAGATTCGTATCGAGCACCGTGTCCCAATCCTCCTCCTTCATGCGCATGAGCAAGCCATCGCGGGTGACGCCGGCATTGTTGACGAGGATGTTCACTGTGCCGAAGTCGGCGACGATGGTCTTGCCGAGTTCCTGCACGGCCTCATGGTCGGCCACGTCGATGGCGTAGGCTTTCGCGGCTCCGGGATAGGCGGCATTGATCTCTTCCGCGGACTTACCGCAGCTCGACTCGCTCCGGCTCACAACGGCCACCTTCGCGCCCTCCGCGGCGAAGGCCATCGCGATCGCTCCTCCAATCCCGCGTCCCCCGCCCGTCACTACCGCCGTCTTTCCTGCAAAGCGTTGCATGAGCAAAGGGTGCGACGAGCCCCGGAGGTTTGCCAATGGAGAAAATCAGTCTCACGAGCCTGACTCCATCCACCATCAAGTCGCGGTTTCGCCTTTCTCCCCGCCACCGCCGACGCTTACTTCGCTCCATGCGCTGCCCTTACTGCAGGAACCCTCTGGCCGAGACCTCGGTGGAGTGCCTGCATTGCCACCTGACCCTCGACCGCGCCACCGCTTTGCTGGGTGCGGTCCCCCGGATCGGCCGCGGGGTGTGCGATACCACCGGGGTGCTTTCGAAGAAAGACGTGCAGAAGATCGCGAAGGCGGGCGGCAAGCTCGCCTGGAGCTTCCCGCAGATCGCCCTGCACGTCCTGCTCCACGAGTTTCCCCGCGAACATCCCTTCGCGCTTCACGTCTTCTGGCTCTTCAACTGCGGGGGCTTCTCCTCCGAGCATGTCCGCGGCGAGGACAACCATTCGATCCTGCTGGCGATCGATCCGGTGCAGGGTCTCTCCGCGCTGACGGTCGGCTATGGCTTGGAGCCTTTCCTAAGCGACGAGGCGATGGACCATCTGCTGGAGCTATCCGAACCGGCATGGAAATCCGGCGATTGGATCCGCGGTATCCTCGACGTGATCACCGGTCTGGATCGCCTGCTGGAGAGCGCCGCGCTGGAAGTAGCCGCCGGATTCGGCCTCCCCGCCCGGATGGAGAAGGGGCAGGGCAAGGAATTCTGAATTCCAAGAAATCAAGCGAAGGCTTTCAGGAAACCGACCTCGAGCGCCAGCTGCTCCTGGGCATTCGTGTCGAGGGTCGAGCGCAATTCCCCCAGCGCCTCCATCCGTCTCACGAGCGCCGGCAGGTCCTCCGAGGCCGCGATGGCACCCGTTTGATCTGCCGATTGCGGGAAGTCCAGGCCGGCGGCACCCGTCTTGCAGCGGAGCACGTCCGCCATCCACGATTGCAGCACCTCGAACAAGCGCGAGCGCTCTTCCAGATATTCGGACTCCGCCGCGGCTTTCAACGCTTCCTCGCGGCGCTTCAGATAATCGCCTTCGAAACCCTTGTTCAGGGCCTTCTCTTCCTCCGCAAGCTGCGCCTCCGCAGCCTCCACGGCCTCGGCCTTCCTCTGCTCCAGAATCGCGGAAAAAACCGACTTCAAGGTCAATGCCACGGTCGCCGAGCCGAACCCGAGCTTCGCCGCCTGATCGAGTGCACGGACGAGATCGCCTCCCACCCCCTCGGTAAGGTCGGTCGTGCCGGTGAGGGGCATCCGCACGCAACGGGAGAGCACGGTCGGAAGCAGCCCCCCGGGATTCGCCGTCAGCAGCAGGAGAAGCGTGCGCGGCGGCGGCTCTTCCAGCGTCTTCAAGAAAGCGTTCTCCGCTGCCGCAGCCATGCGGTCTGCATCCACGATCACGCCGACCTTCCAAGTCTTCGGACCGGACGACACGTAGAGGCTCTTCTCCAGTTCGCGGATGGCATCGACCACGATGCGGCGGGACTTCGACTGCGGGCGCACGATGCGCACCCACTCACCTTCCAGATCGTCGAGCGGCGGCACCTCTTCCACCACGGGCTCGCCGAAGAGATCGAGCCCGCCCCCGCCTCCGCCGCCCTGCAGCAGCTTCACGATCCGCGCAGCCAGCCGCTCCTTCCCGCAGCCGCGCGGACCGCTGATCAGAAAGGCATGCGCCAGACGCCCGCGCTCGTGGGCGGACTTCACCAGTTCGTAGGCGTGATCGGGCGGAAAGGCCATCGCGCCGGGATGCTGCCCGGCTCGCGGCGGGAACTCCAATTTCTAAATTCCGAAATCGGAGGAAGAACGCGTCACAACCACTCTTCCAGTTCCTCGATCCGCATGCCCTCCGCTCCGAAGGTCGTTGCGGTGAGCAAGACCATGCCGTCGTTCGTGGCCACCATCACCCGGTCGCCTTTCTCGGCGAAGCGGGCGGCTAGCCGCTCGATCACGGCATCCGCGGTTTCCCGGGCCTTCGAGTAGATGATCAGGATCCCGTCCTCGGTCCCGCCCTCGTAGCCGCGCTCGGCATGACGGCCGTCGAAAACCACGACAACCTTCCAATCCCCCCGGTCGCCGATGGCGCGCAGGGCCTTGATCAATTCGTGGCGGGCGAGGTGGCGCTTCGGCCCGTGATGCAGCTCCCGCAGCGCCTCGATCCCGAAGATCGCGCTGTGACCATCGACAATGAGAAGCTGCTCCACCTCGCGACAAAGAAAGAGAGCCGGTCGCGAATCGCAACCGGCCCTCTGGAAAATAACGGGATATGGTCCGGTTTACTCCTCGGCGGCGGGAGCATCGGCACCCTCCACGGCTTCAGGAGCCTCGGTCTCTTCGGACTTGGCGGCCTTCTTGGCAGGTGCCTTCTTGGCGGCCTTCTTGGCGGGAGCCTTTTTCGTGGCAGCCTTCTTGGCAGCGGGCGCGGCTTCCGACTTCTTCGCCACGGAGGTCTTCTTGGCGACCCCGCCGGCCTTGGTTTGCTCCTTCTTCCGCTTCAGGTAGAGCTTGCGGCGGCGACGCTTGACGATCGTTTTGGTTTGCTGGCCCATGATTCTGGTGGGCCGGGGTTTTAAGGCCCCGGCCACCCCCCTAGCAAGAGGAAATCCCTCAGAATAAACGGCAGGCCACCCGGACGGCGGATCGCCCCCCCGAAAGCCGCCGAAATGCGGGATGCCACCTTCACCTTTCATTCTTGCCCGGCCTCTTCCCCGCCCCAAGCTTCCCCCCACGCCATGCCCGGTCTCATCATCGCTCCCCGCGCCCGCATTTTCCACGGCCACGAATGGGTCTACGCCACGGAGGTGAAGAAGTCCTTCGGCGATCCCCAGCCCGGCGACGTGATCACGCTCAAGGACTTCCAGGACCGCTCGCTCGGCAGCGCCATCTACAACCCCGCCTCTCAGATCGTCGCCAGGCGCTTCTCCCGCCGCAAGCAGGACCTCGACGCCGAGTTCTTTCTACGCCGCATCCAGCAATCGATCGAACTGCGCCAGCGCAGCGGAATCGACGAAACGCTGGCCCGCCTTGTCTGGAGCGAATCCGACGGCATGCCCGGCCTGATCGTGGATCGCTACGGCCCGCACGTGGTGGTCCAGACCCTCACGCTCGCGATGCGCCAGCGCATCGACCTGATTGTCGCCGCGTTCAAGGAACTCGTCGCCCCCCAGTCCATCATCCTCCGCAACGACTCCCCGGTCCTCAAGGCAGAGGGCATCGAACCGGAAATCACCATGCTCCACGGCCACAACCCCGGCCCCTTCATCGTCGAGGCGAACGGCCTGAAATTCGAGATCGATCTCTTCGACGGCCAGAAGACCGGACTCTACCTCGACCAACTCCAATCCCATGCGGAAGTCGCCGCCTTCGCCAAGGGCAAGCGGGTGCTGGACTGCTTCACGAACCAAGGCGGCTTCGCCCTCGCCTGCGCCAAAGCCGGTGCCGCGAAGGTCACCGCCGTCGATATTTCCGAAACCGCCTGCGCCGCCGCGCGCCGCAATGCCGGGTTGAACGGCTTGGAGATCGAAGTCATCGCCCACAACGTCTTCGACTTCCTCAAGCACGCCACGCCCGACTACGACCTGATCATCCTGGATCCGCCCAGCTTCACGCGGAACAAGAAGACGCTCATGGACGCCATGCGCGGCTACAAGGAGATCCACCTCCGCTCGCTCAAGCTGTTAGATAAAGGCGGCCTCCTCTCCACCTTCTGCTGCTCCCACCACGCCAGCCGCGAACTCTTCCAAGCGAACCTCGTGGATGCCGCGGTGGATGCGAAGAAGTCGCTGCGCCTCGTGGCGAATCACGGGCAGAGAGCGGATCATCCCGTGTTGCTGGCCATCCCGGAGACGGAGTATCTCAAAGGGATAACCGCGGAGCTGATGGCGGGGAGGTGAGGCCGAAGCAAATACCGCGACTACCAGGACGGCGGTCCGGCGACAGCCCTCAGGGCTCCTCCTTCTTCGGCTCCTCCTTGGGAGGATTCGGCCGGATCAGGATTCCCGGGTCGAGCAGCTTCGGCGGCTCGCCCGTTCCTTCCGGTAATTCGGGAACGCGGAAGTACTTCTTGTCCTCAAGAGGATAGGTGGGGTCGGCGACCAAGGTGCCGGGAGGGATCCCTTTCACATCGATCTGCCTGCCATTGAAGGGACTGATCACCATCCCCGGTTGTCCTTGCACGGGCTCGGCAACCGGCGGCTTCTTCCCGATCAATACGGGATCATCTTTGCCCTTTGTCTCAGGCTGGTCCTTCGCACCGCCAGCCTGGGTGGAGGACTGCGCCGCGGAGGTGTGCTCTGCGTGCGGACCCGCGTTTCGCTCGCAAGACGCGAACGATAGTAGCAAAATGGCCGCGATCCGGGTTACCTTCACCTCTCTGGAGAAATGGGAGAGGGATTGCACCCCGTCAAGCCGCCCACGATGAATTCCCCGCTTTGGCCATGGAATGAGAGCGATAGCGGGAAGTTGCGCTTCGATCGCTTTATGGACCTGGCCCTCCATCACCCCGAACGCGGCTACTATGCCCGCCGCATCCGGGGGGTGGGACGAAGCGGAGACTTCACCACCACTCCCATGCTCAGCCCCGCCCTTGGCAAAGCCGTCGCCGCATGGGCCGGACAAGCCCTGCAATCCACCGGCTGCAGCCACTTGATCGAGTTGGGCCCGGGCGAAGGACACTTGGCACAAGCGGTCCTCGATGGCCTGACATGGTGGCGCCGTCTGCGCACGACGCTTCACCTTGTGGAAACCTCCGCACCACTCCGGGCCAAACAACAGGCGCTCCTGGGAAGGCGCGCGCATTGGCATGACTCGCTCGCTGCTGCTCTTGAGGCCTCCGGCGGCCGGGCCTGCATCTACTCGAACGAATTTGTCGATGCGTTTCCGGTCCGTCGCTTTCGTCGCGAACCCGACGGTTGGAGCGAGCTCCATCTCGCGCCCGCGGAACAGTGGGAACCTGCGGGGGAGCTTCCGGATTCCTCGGTCTTCCGCCACCCGTTTCCTCCCGGGCAGATCGTCGAGGTCGCGGATGCCTACCGCATCTGGCTCCATGGCTGGCTACGATCCTGGCAAGCAGGCCGGATGTTGACTCTCGACTACGGAGCCGAGGCCGGCGAGCTCTACCATCGCCGTCCGCGCGGATCCCTGCGGGCCTATTTCATGCAGCAGCGGATCGAGGGGCCCACGGTCTACGAAAATCCGGGACGGCAGGATCTCACGGCAGACGTGAACTTCACCGATCTCCAGCTCTGGGGTGCGCCATGGCTGGAAACGACCGGCCTGTGTACCCAGCGCGACTTCCTCCTCCCGCATCTGGATCCCGGCCTCCCCTCCGATGCCCACGTGGTCGCACCCGACGGAGCAGGGTCGGCGTTTCTGGTACTCGACCAGCGTCGCCTTGCGCAGCGGCCCGATTGACGCATGTTGGAGCGCGTGATCCGCTTTCTCGTCACCCTGCTCGCTTCCGCGCTAAGCGCCGGAGCCTTCGAACTTCCGGCCAAGTCCTCGCAATGCATCGTGGGCACCGCGAAAAATTGGAACAGCTCGACAGTGACCCTGACCGCTTTCGAAAAGCGCGATGGCAAATGGGTACCGGCGATCAGCCCCTGGCAGGGGAGACTTGGGCGTGACGGCTTGGTATGGGGACTCGGGATTCATCCCCTGCCCTCCGACGCGAAGGTGAAGAGCGAGGGTGACTGGCGGGCTCCCGCAGGCGTCTTCCACATCGGCGGAGCATGGGGTGTCCACGGGAAGATCCAGAAGCACCCGAGACTCTCCTACCGTCAGGTCACTCCGCGCGACCTCTGGGTCGAAGACCCCGCCTCCCCGAGCTACAACAAGCATGTCGTGCTCGACCACGAACCGGCCACCGCGTGGGAGAAGAAGCAGCAGATGAAGCAGAACGACTATCCCCACTCGCTCAAGCTCTTCATCGCGCACAATGCGCCTCCGAAGGTGTCCGCGGGAAAAGGCAGCGCGATCTTCTTTCACATCTGGCGCGGCGGGGGATCCAAGCCCACCGCCGGCTGTACGACGATGGAGGAAGCGAAGCTCCGGCAATTGATCGCGTGGGTAGATCCCGGCAAGCAACCGATCTATGTCCTGCTGCCGGAAGCCGAATACGCCGCGAAGAAGGCGGCATGGAAGCTACCCTGAATCACGAGGTCAGGCGTTCGCCTCCTGTTTGGACGCGGCTACTCCTTGGTAAAAAACCGCGAGGATGGGAATGCAAATGGCGATGCACGCACACTGGATTCCCCAGTAGGCGGACCAACCGCCATGGTGGGCTCCGACCGTGAAGTCGTGGAGCCTCACCGCGAGGATGGTCCCGATGAGAGATCCGACGCCGTTGCTTGCCAAGCTCAGCAGTCCTTGGGCTTGGGTCCGCATTCCCGGATCGACACGGCGGTCCAGAAAGAGCTGGCCGGTGATGAAGTAGAGCGTGTAGCAGAGCCCGTGAAGCGCGATACCGGCGATGAGCCAGGCGCTGCCCCCGCTCACTCCGGCCAGCGCAAAGAAAGCGTAGCGCAAGGCGGAGAGGCCGAGAGCAAACATGAGGACCGTCTTCACACGGAAACGGTTCATTACCACGGACATCAGCAGCATCGCGGCGATCTCGCTGATCTGGCCGATGGTCATGGTGGCGGTGGGCTTGTCGTTGCCGAGGGCAAGCAAGTGAATCGGCGTGTGCATGAAGAATGCCGCCAAGGGGATAGAAAGCAGCATGGTGACCGAGAAGAACACGAGATGGTCGCGTTCCTTGAGGAGCCGGAAGGCATCCAAGCCGAGCAAAGTCCTGAGGGACCGGGAGCTACCGAGCGGCGGCGTGTTGGGGAGAAAGAAGGAGGAAATGCCGCAGAGACAACGAGTGATCGCGGCGGCGTAACCGGCCGTCGGGGAGGCATCGGCGAAGATGACGAAGCTGGTAATGTAACCGGCGGCCATCCAACCGAGGGTGCCGCCAAGCCGGACGATGGGGAACTCTTCCTCGCCCGACCTCAGATGAGCCATGGCGATGGTCGCGAGCATGCTGAGCTACGCGG
>CBFGPU010000082.1:0-7808 GCA_965650715.1 uncultured Haloferula sp.
CTTGTCCTTCATGAGGTAGGGCTTCATTTTCGGGTTCCACTTCTTGGTCTGGTGGCCGTAGTGGACGCCGGCGTCCACCATGTCGCTGATGAGTTCGTTGATCATTGGTTTACAGGATGTCCCGCCTTGATTCAGGTCGGGCGATTGACTTGGGAAATCCGCCGCATGTGATCCCTTCCGGAGTTCCCGTTGTTGCGTGGCGGCGTGCGAAGGGGCGGGTTGGATAGGGAGAGCGGACCGGGTTGGCAAGGGAAAAGGCATGAATATGAACGCCGAACATCGAACTTCGAACGCTGGATATCGAATGGGAAGAGGGCAGGGGGCATCCTTTCCGGTGGGTGGGAACCTTCTCCCCGGCAGGGGCACCTCCAGAAGGGGGGAGGAGCGTGGGGATTTCAGGAGAGGCCTCCGCAGGAGGGGTCCGCCGGGAACGCAAAATGCCGTCCCCGTCAGGTGTTAGAGTGGACTGAAATTCAATGCCTTGAAGATCCGGGGGGCTTCCGCTAAGCTCCCGCCGCGTCCCCCGAACATGGCTTCCGCACCGTCTCCTCAGCCGCGTCCCGTCCTCCCCCTATCGCTCCAATTCCTTGCTCCGGGAATCCTTTCCCTGGGGGCGCTCGCGCCCTTGTGGGCGGCGACGACTCCGCTGGTGGTGCGGGTGAACGACTGGGCGGCGGTGCCGCTGTCGGGGAATGTTTCCACCGCCAGCGGGCTGCCGGGCTACCTCGCGCGGGTCAATTTCATGCGGCCGGAGCCGGGTGGGACGGGGCGGATGTGGGTCTGCGATCTGAATGGCAATCTGTACATTTTCAGCGCCACGGGATCATTCGCCGCGCGCACGACGCAATTGCTGGATCAGGCGAAGACCCGTACGGCCTACCTCGATTTCAACGGGCAATCTTCGACCTCGACCGACAGCGAGAAGACCTGGGTGCCGAATTCGGACGGGACGGCGACCAGCTCGGCCGCGCCGAACGGGCTCTTCCCGCTTTTCACGAAGCAGACGGGCTACGCGAACGGACTGGTGACCTTCGAATTCGATCCGGGCTACGCGACGAACGGGAAATTCTACACGGTACACATCGAGGCGACCAGTTCGAACGGGGCGGTGGGACGTGTGCCGGTGACGACGAAGTTCCCGGGATTCAACACTTCCGGCTACACGCCGACCAACGTGATCAACCCGCCGGTCGGGAGCGCGACGCGGCATGCCGTCTTGATCGAATGGACGGACACGAACCGTGCGAATCTCACTTTCGAGGGCACGGCGCGGGAGCTTATGCGGATCGGCTACAACAGCAACATCCATCCGCTCGGCGACATCACCTTCAATCCCGTGGCGAAACCGGGCGATCCGGAATACGGCGTGATGTATCTTGCCAGCGGCGATGGCAAATCGGGCGAGACGTACGGCCAGCGGATGAACCCGCAGTACCTGAGCGGGGTGGTCGGGAAGATCCTGCGGATCGTGCCCGATCCGGCGACGGACAATCCGCCGAGCAATCTGGTATCGAACGGTCGCTACCGGGTGCCGAACAACAACCCCTTCGCAGGTCCGAACTACAGCGGTGCGCGACCGGAGATCTGGACGCTCGGGCATCGCAACCCGCACCGCTTCGCGTGGCACGTGCCGGAAGACGGCCAGCCGCCGGTGCTGCTGGTGAACGAGATCGGCTTGAACGGCTGGGAGGAGGTGAACATCCTGAAGCGCGGGAAGAACTATGGATATAGTGAACGCGAGGGACCGCAGAAGCTCACGGTCCCGTCCAGTGGCAGCCCGACGCTCGGCTCGCTTCCGGCGACGGACACGCTGCCGATCCGGCTGAACACCTTGCAGAATTTCCCCGGCGAATTCGTTCCGGAATATCCGGTGATCGCTTACCAACAAACCGCGGAATATGGCGACGCGATCACCAACGGTTTCTTCTACCGCGGGATTGCGATTCCCGCTCTACATGGGAAGTACGTTTTCGGGGATATTACCACAGGCCGCGTGTGGGCTTGCGACTGGGAAGCGATGGTTGCAGCGGACGATGGGAATCCGGCGACGCGCGCAGAGATGCAGTCGTTGACCTTCCTGTGGGACGATCCGAACGACAGCCCGGACGGCGGGGTAGAGTCGTATGACCGCCTCTATCAGGTAGTGCTGTCCGGCTATGACTTCCGCGGCGGGGCAGGAGATGGCCTGCCCGGCGGGGCTGCGAGCCTGATCTCGGGCGAAGGTCGTGCGGACATCCGCCTGGCGCTGGACGCCGCGGGCGAGCTCTACGTGACCAGCAAGAGCGACGGGATGATCCGCAGCCTCGGCTCGATCTTCACCGCGCAACCGGTGGACCGCTTGATCGCCTTGGACGCGGACACGACCTTCGCCGTGGCGGCCACCGCCGACACGACACCGGCCTACCAATGGCAGCGTCTTCCCGAAGGCAGCGAGACTTGGGTGAACGTGACGAACGATTCCGTCTTCTCCGGCGCGACGACGGCGACGCTGGCGCTCGATTCGCCGACGTATGAAAACAACGGCAGCCAGTTCCGCTGCGTCGCCACCTGCACCGGGGCGCAGGCCTTCTCGACCAGCGCACGGCTTGACCTGCGGGCGATCCCGGACTCCTGGCTTTCCACCTATTTCAATGCAACCGAGCGCGCGAACGTGGCGATCTCCGGCGACCTTTCCGATCCGGATCGCGACGGGCTGGTAAACTTGTTGGAATATGCCTTTGGCTTCGATCCCGAAGCGGATTCTTCCGCGGTAATGCCCAAAATCGAGCGGGTGGGGGGGGATCTCCAACTCGTCTTCCCCGTGCCGCGCGCCACGCTGAATTACACGGTGGAGAAGAGCACCAACCTGAGCACCTGGACCACGAGCGGGATCACGCTTTCCACATCCGCGGGGAAGACAACGGCGGCAATCCCTCTTTCTTCCGGCCCAAAGGCGTATTTGCGGATCGTGGTGACGCCGCAGTAGGGTCGCGGCACCCCGGCATGATTTCACTTAAAATTCACACATGTCTCCTTGTTAGGAATGCCCGGTTTGTTGTTCATCATCCCGCATGCGGCTAACAATACCCCTACTCCTCATCTCCGTGGCAACGGCAGCTGCCTTCGAATTCGAGACGCGCCGGTCCATCAGCAGTTATATCGGATTGCCGGACCAGATCGTCCCGGCCGATCTCGATGACGACGGCGATCTCGATCTCGTGGCGCGGACCGGCATGGCCCCGGCCGTGCTGATCTATAAAAACAACGGCAAAGGCAGTTTCGGGCAATCCGCGCTGTGGGAAGCTGCCGGCGGCGATGGCATCCGCGGGATCGCGGATTTCGATTCCGACGGAACTCCGGACCTTTTGCTCTCCAATGAGGACGCCAGCCTGAGGATCCTCTATGGAAACGGCCTCGCCGGCTATGGAGCGCGGGAGACGGCGCTGGGCAACTTTCCGGAGCATGCGCTTACGGCGCTCGTTGCGGACGTGGATGTGAGCGGAAAGCCGGATGTGATCCTCTTCGACCGCGTCATCATCGATCCCGGTCGCGACCAGGCGCTCGAGGTGGTCTTGGGCGGGGCGGACTTCGTTAGCGGGTCGGACGAAAACCTGCGTTGGGGGGATATCAACGGCGATGATCTTCCCGATGCCCTGGTCACCCAAGACGCCAACGTCCTGGCCGCGCTCAACGAAGGCGGCGGCCAGTTCGCGGCGCTTCTTCCGCTCCCTTGGGAATCTTCCGTGGAGAGCCCCGGAATCATCGAGGACGTTCGGGTGGTGAGGGATAGCCGGCTGCCTTCGGGGCGCGGCTTCATCGTACTGGTCAGGAATAGCAATGACGACGCCCAACGCCTGGCGCTCCTCACCGATGGCTCGGGCGGGCTCATGGTCACCCATTCGCTCCCCTTCACCAGCTCCACCGAAACCTCTGGCCGCTGGTGTAGCGGCTTCACCACCACGACGGGCAAACCCTTGATCGCCTCGCTCTTCGATGCAACCGCCCTGCCGTTCCCGCAGGATTACATCCTGACCTCGAACAAGGGCAGCGCGGTCGAGATCGACATTGCCTTCCGTCGCAGTGGTCCCTCGCTGGTGACGAAGACCCGCCTGAACTTTCAACAAGGAGCAGACCCGGTCGTTCAGGCCGACCTCAACGACGACGGCATCGACGATCTGGTGACTGCCTCGTGGCGGAATGGCGATACCCATGGCGGCCAGCTCCGTTTCTATGCGGGCAAACGCGGAGGTGCCTTCACCAAGCTGGCCGTGAGCATCACGGGGCCTGCCACCGATGATACCGCGAAGCACGTGACGGACTTCGACGGGGATGGCGACAAGGACCTCCTTGGCCTGGGCTACTCCATCGCGGACAATTCCGCCGAAGTGGTATTGTGGACGAATCTTGGTGCGGGGGCCTTCAGCCGCGGCAAGCTCGTCACCGGGCTGCATCATGCGCAGCTCGTCAGCATTGCGGACCGTAACGGCGACTCGCGTCCCGACCTCCTGCTCGCCCACGTGGCTTGGGACAAGAAGAAGGCGGCCGGCGAGCGGGTGCTGCAGCTCGTGCTTTCCGGCAAAGGGAGCAAGCGCCGCACGCAAGAGATCTTCCGTGAGACGGGTGGAGTCCCTTGGGATCAGGTGCGCGCGGGCGACTGGGATGACGACGGTGTGGACGACCTTCTGCTCTGGGAAACCGCCCTCGAAGATCACCATGAAGTCTATCCCGTGCGCTGGTTGAAGGGACGGCCGGGCAACAGCTTCGACGTGCCCCTCCCGCTTGGCCGCGGATTCTACGAAACGCTTCAGGACATGGATGGTGATGGGGATCTCGACCTGGTGCCTTCCCGCAATGCCTTCAACCGGCCGAGCGTCCAGGACGGGTGGCGCGAGAACGTCGGTACCGGCCAGCCGATCTTCCACGAGTTCCCGGAGATCGCCGGTCTGGGAGGTGACGAGGTGATCTTGTCCGCGGAGGCCGACCTCAACGGCGACGGCCGGATCGACCTGCTCGCGGTTAGCCAGAGCGAGCTGCAGCACTTCTATCGTCCCGTGCTTCTCGGTGCCGGTGTGACCTTCGCCGCGCAGCCCAGCCTGCCCAGCGGGACGCCCTGGTTCCACAACATGGATGGCGATGGCGATCTCGACATCCTTCTCGCCACCCGCACTCCTGGGTTTGTCGGCACCCAGGGTCTTGCCTTGCTGGAGAACACCGGCGGTATGAACTATGCAGCCCCGGTGACGATCCAGGTGCCGACCTATGCCGACTGGACTCCGGTGCTCGCCGGGGATCTGAGCGGCGACGGCAAGCCCGATGTCATTGCCTCGACCCTTTGGCGTCGTCCGCGCATCGAGTGGTTCAAGGCGGAGTGAGCAGGCTCTTCAGGTGCTAACGAGCACCGTTCAGGCAAGCGGGCGGAGGAGTCTCATCCGCCCGCTTTTCTTTGGCTCGGTCCCCTCGTAAGGCATTTCGCTCTTCTTCCCTGTCCACCCTTTGGCGGCGCAGCCGCTATGAACGGGAATCTGATCTTGCCTCGGAGCGGCTCTTCATGGGGATCATCAAGGTCGCCTCATGGCTTGTCCCGGACTTCGGCCCACTTGATGTCGGGGGCCTCGCCCTTCCAGAAGGGTTGGCGGGGATCGAAGAGGTTCATGCCACCCGTTATCACATCCCCTTGCTTGTCGATGGGCATGGTCTTCACGGAGCCATCGACGAACAGGATGACAGCTTTGCCACCGAACGGCTTGTGATCGAAGGTAAGCGTCCCGGGAAGCATCGGACTCATCACCAGCGGTGCATGACCCGGATCGGAACTGGAAAGGCCCGTTACGTAAGCGAAGCCGCACTCCCCCGCGGCCAGCGCGCGGGAATCGGTGTGGTGGATGTCGTCGACTTTGACGGAACCCTCCGCTGCCGACCAGAAGGGCTTCTCGAATTTAATACGGGTGCCGACCAGCAACTGGCGGAACAGCTCGTTCGAGCTCCCGTTTCCCAAGGTAAGTGCGGTACCCGTTTTGCTCCTCACGGCGGCAGCCGTACTCTTGTCAGGGAAGCGACCGTAGTCCTGCTCGAACTCGAGGAGACTTGAGCGAATCTGCCTGATGTTGTTGACCGCCTCCACACCGTTGGCGAGGCGGTGCTGGCGGATCGTCACCAGCACGAAGATCGTGATCAGCAAGGTGACGATAGCCGCTCCACCGATGACCCACAGGTAGCAGCCGCGGGTCCCATGACGGACGCCGTCCGTTTCTTGTCCGGGCGATCTGTCACCGCCCTCGGGATTTGTTAGAGGCATGCTGGTCACGGTGATTCCGCCCATTTTATGTCCGGTGCCTTGCCTTTCCAGAAGGGCTGGCGGGGATCGAAGAGATTCATGCCGTTGATTTGCACCTCGCCGTTGTCCTTGCGGATTGGCAAGGCGATGACGGAATTGTCGAGGCGCAGGACGATTGCCTTTCCATCGAAGGGCTCCGGATCGAAGCGGCTCGTGCCGGGGATGAGAGGCGTGACCACGATCGGTGTCATCGGATCGCCCGTTGAGATCAGTCCGGCAATGTAAGCGAAGCCCACTTCACCGGGCTGGAGCGCCTTGTTGGCAATGAGGACGTCGTCGGGCTTGCGCTTCGACCATTCGGTCTTGCACCAGAAGGGCTTCTCCGATTTCAGGCCGACCGCGAGAAGCTGGCGGAAGAGTTGATTCGATGATCCATCGCCGAGATCGAGTTCGGTGTGGGTCTGTTCCTTGACCTGCGCGATGGTGCTGGCATCGGGAAACCTGCCGTATTCGGAATCGAACTCGAAGAGCGACATGCCGACCTGGCGGATGTTGTTGAGCGCTTCATTGCGGTCCACATTCGGGTGGCTGCGGATGACGACCGGCGGCAAGGCGAAGATGACGGCGGCGAGAGCGACGCCCAGCATTACGGCAGCCCAAGGGGATTTTGCGCGCTTTGATGGCTCTCTTTCCCGGTGGTTCGCGTTCATGTTCGAATGTTATTCGGGCCACTTGATATCCGGAGTCTTGCCGCCCCAGAAGGCTTGCCGCGGATCGAAGAGGTCGATGCCGTTGAGGATCGCCCGGCCCCGCTTGTCGATCTCGAGGACGAGAGTGGAATTGTCGGTAAAGAGCACGACCGCCTTCTCCGCGAAAGGCTTGGGATCGAAGATCCGTTTGTCCGGCAGCAAGGGGCTCATCGCCAGCGGGCATTTGGGATGGGTGGCGGTGGAGAGGCCGGAGATGTAGGCAAAGCCGACCTCGCCCGGCGCGAGCATGGTGGCATCGGTCGTGTAGCGATCGTCCGGTTTCTTCGGCGAGTTCGCGGTCTTCGCCCAGAAGGGTTTCTCGCTTTTCAAACCGACCGCCATGAGCTGACGGAAGTGGTGGTTTGAGCTGTGATTGCCGAGCGTGATCTCGGTGCCGGTATTCGACTTCACGGCCACTGCGGTCGCGGCATTCGGGAATGCGCCGTATTCGGAGTCGAATTCCATCAGGGAGCATCCAACGGCGCGGAGGTTGTTGATGGCCTCGGTGCGGTTGGCCGCCGGGCTATTTCTCGGAATGGCGAAGAAGATGGGGCCGAAGAGGGCGAAGAGAATGAACAGAATCACGCTCGCACCCATGAGGGAGAGCAGACGCTCTTTCCTGGAGCGCCGCCTCTTCTCAGTTGGGGGAGGCGCCGGCTCAGGGTTCGGGGTGATGGAGTTCATGGGCATCCATCGTATAGCATCGCACTGCTGGACAAGCCAAGTGGCGAGCATCGATTCATCTTTCCTTGGCGGATTTTTCACGGAGGAGGATTGGTTTATTCCCTGCGGTTTCGGAGGAGCGG
>CBFGPU010000083.1:0-7784 GCA_965650715.1 uncultured Haloferula sp.
TGCACCCAGCGCAACTCGTCATCGCCCGCGTAGGCTGCCGCAGCCTTGAGGACGGGACGGATGACGGGGGGTGAACGGTCGTCGGCCCCCTGCGGGAACAACCGGGTGATCAGCATCAGGAAGTCGTCCTGACTTGCCTCGGACAACTCCACCAGCGACGGCACGAAGGCTTCTTCGAGCTCGCGGTAGAGGCCGCGCCGCTCAAGGAAGGATCCCAGCGTCTCCAGCTCCGCCAGCTCGTTGCGCTCGGTCTCCGGCGCCTCCAGGAAGACATGGAAGCGCTTGGCAGCCCATGCGGTGTACTCGGGCTTCGCCGGATCGATGCCGATGGACCTCAGGGCGTCATCGACGCGCTCGGTGGTGTCGAAGTGGGTGAAGGCCGCGGTCGGGGCGAGCTTGGTGAGCAGGCCCTCGGCCTCCTCATGATCGCCGATGAGGAAAAGAAGCATCAGGGTTTTCACCTGATCGTCCTCATCGCCGCTACGGGCCAGCCGGCGGAGTTCGCGGAGATCGTTGGCATCGGGTCCTTCGCCACGCCAGAGGGAAGCGGCGACCTCGCGATAGATGGCCAAGCCGGGAGGCGAAGGCGCCTGCGGCGAGGAAGGCGCAACGGCGAGCCAAGGCAAGGGGTCTCCGGCGAGCATCTTGAGCCGAGCCGAGATCACCTCGAGACCGGCCCGCTCCGCTTCGTCCGCCGCCTCGCTCAAGCGGCCCGCAGTAGCGAGCAGGCAGAAGCGCTGGAGGTGATCGGGATCGGCCGCTTCGCCGCACTCTCGGATGGCCTTCTCCAAGGTACCCGCGCTGCGGTGGATGCCGGCCATGGCCATGTATTCGCCCGCCCGCGGATGCGCCATCTTGAGATAGTCGAAAGCGCTGCGGATATCGGGAGGATCGGTGCTCAGGCACTCGCGGGCGGCGTCCAGCGCGACGCCCTGCACCTCCACGTCCAGCATGGCGAGCGTCTCGCGGTCCTTCTCCAGTGCGTAGAGCTTGAGGATCTGGCGGTAGGCACGCTCGTTCCGCAGTTCGCGGATCACGCGCTGGCGAAGATCCTTTGACCCTTGGTCATAGCGCATGACAAGTTCGACGATCTTCGACGAGCTGTCCGGAAGAATGCCTAGCTCGATCTTGCGGACCAGATCGCGCGCGCGGATGGCGGCCTCCGGATCGCGACCGCGGGCGGCTTGCTGAAGTCCGGGCAAGGCCGCTTCCCCGAGTTTCCACAGTTCGCGGGTGGCGCTTTCACGGACCGGATAGGAATCGTCGGAGAGCTTCGCGATCTGTCCCGCGATGTCCGGCACCTGCTCCTTGGAATCCGGGCTCACCGTGGCAGCCGACAAGCCGGCAACGGTGATCAGGGTCCAAAAAACCGGCATCCCGGCGCGAAAGTTCATGGAGTCAAAGGGTCTGCGCTTTCAACGGGAAATCAACCCCGATCCTTGCGCGAAACAGCGATGTCCGGAACGGTTCAACGAGTGAGCAATTCGTCCACCCAGAGCGGCACGAGGTCCCCCGCCCTGCCGCGGCGGCTTTCGTGGAAGATGCCGCTGCCGGCGCTTTCCTCAAGGTTGATCTCGAGCGTCTTCACTCCGGACTGCCGGGCCCAGGAGACGAAGCCGGCGGCGGGGTACACGAGGCCCGAAGTGCCGATCGCCACAAAGAGGTCCGCCTCTGAAATAGCCGCCGCGATCTCGTCGAGGCCGAAGGGCATCTCACCGAACCAGACAACATGCGGGCGCAGGCAATCGAGGTTCCCGCAAGCCTTGCACACGGAAGCGCGGCCCAGATCCTCGAGGCAAGCGGCGACCGCCCCGCAATCGGTGCAGCGGCTTTTCAGCAGTTCGCCGTGCATGTGCAGCACGTCGGGCGATCCGCCGCGCTCGTGGAGGTCGTCGATGTTCTGGGTCACCAGCAGGAGCCGGTGGTCCTTCGAACGACCGAGCTTGGCCAAGGCGAGATGGGCGGGATTCGGGTCGATCGTGCCATCGAGCAGCTTGGCCCGGCGGACGTTGTAAAAGGCATGCACCAGATGCGGATCGCGCTCGAAGGCCTCCGGGGTGGCGACGTCTTCCACGCGATGCCCCTCCCATAGACCGTCCGAGCCACGGAAGGTGGGCACGCCCGACTCCGCGGAGATCCCGGCACCGGTGAGGACGACGATCTTCATTTCCCAATACAGAAGCTGCTGAAGATCGCGCCAAGCACTTCCTCGGCATCGACTTTCCCTGCAATCTCGCCGAGGGCTTGGAGAGCCTCGCGGAGTTCCAAGGCGGCGAGTTCGGGTGGTTGCCCCCCTGCAAGAAGGGCGTCCGCAGCGGTCAGGCAGGCCGCGGCGCGCCGCAGGCAGTCCCGGTGGCGAGTGTTGATGGCAACTGCGTGCTCGCCCCAGTCGGCCTCGCCGAAATCGAGGGCCACGCGAATGGCTGAACGCAGATCCACAAACCCATCACCCGTTGTGCAGGATATTTTTACACCATTTTTTCCGGACCAACCGGAATCGACTTCGAGGTCCGCCTTGTTGATTACCGTGACCAGCCGGGCGCTTCCCGAGGAGGGCAATTCGATCTCGCTTTCAGCCGGAGGGAGGGTGGCATCGCGGACGACGAGGATGAGGTCTGCGCGCTCGGCCTCCAGCAAGGTGCGGCGCATTCCCTCGCGTTCCACGCGATCCGCTTCGGCGCGAAGCCCGGCGGTATCGATGAGCCGGAGAGGAACGCCATCGAGCACGACCATCTCCTCGATGGTGTCGCGGGTGGTGCCGGCTTCGTCGCTGACGATGGCGCGCTCGCAGCCGAGGAACAGATTGAGAAGACTGGATTTGCCCGCGTTCGGGCGGCCGACGATGGCGGTCCGCACTCCCTCGCGAAGGACACGTCCCTGCTCGGCGGTGGCAAGCAGGCTAGCGATACCGGCCTGTGCTTGCGCGATGCGGGCACGGAACAGCTCGCCGGTGTCCGGATCGATGTCCTCTTCCGGGAAATCGATCCACGCTTCCAGGTGAGCCACGAGGCCGATGAGATCCTCACGAAGCTGTCCGGTACGGCGACCGATCCCGCCCTCGAGTTGCTCATGGGCGGCGCGCAAGGCCAGATCGCTGCTGGCGGAAATCAGGTCCATCACGGCCTCCGCCTGGGTCAGGTCCAGCTTGCCGTTGAGAAAGGCGCGCTCCGTGAACTCTCCGGGCCCGGCGCTGCGGGCACCGCATTCGAGAAGGCGCTCGATGGTGCGGCGCGTGACGAGCCGTCCGCCGTGGCAAGCGATTTCCACGACGGGCTCGCCGGTGAAGCTGCGGTTGCCACGGAAAACGGTGAGCAGGACGTCGTCGATCACCCGTCCCGCGGCATCGCGGACCTTCGCGCGGGTGGCGCGGCGCTCTTCTGCCCGGCCTGCCGCGCCTTGGCAGGCGAGATCGGCGACGCCTTCCGCTTGAGGTCCGGACAGGCGGATCAAGGCGACGGCAGCCGTGCCGCCGCCGCTGGCGAGCGCCACGATGGTATCGGTGCCGCTCATTTTACCTCCCGCTCCTCGGCGCTGCGCCCGGAACCGCTTCGCCGCCGATACCGAGGAATTCCCAGCACAGGAAGCGCTTGATCACGAGCCGCGGGCTGGCCCCGGTGGTCCACTCCAGTTCCAAGGTGGCGGTCTTGGTGACCGGGCGGGCGTCCTTCACGCCAAGCCAGTTGACTTTCGAAAGCGCGCGGCCGAGCTCCGAATCGACCGGCACTTCCACCCTGACCGAATCGGTGCGGTAAGCGGGATCGATGATCTTGTAAGTCTTGTGACCGATGGTCGCGCGTCCCTTCTCCGGCACGTCCTCCATGACAAACACGCGGAAGACGCCGCTCTGACCGGGGTCCGGGAGTTCGGTAAAGGTGCGGAAGGTGCGGTACTTCGTCTGGACGAAGGTTTCCCAGTCGATCTTGAGACCGTCCGGGGTGCGCTTGAAGAAAACGTCCACCTTCACCGGCTCCGAGGTGAAGTTGCCGACCCGGGCGAGCGACGAAAGCAACAGGTCCGGCTCTTCCACCTTCATCTGCACCTCGAGAGGCGCGATGGGGCCGAAGAACTCCTTCAACTCGAACTGCGGCGGACGATCGAAGGTCATCCGGTAGATGCCCCGCTTGTGGTCTTCCGGGGGTAGATTCTCCGCGGCGAAACCCGAGAGCGGCGTATCAGAATCATCCACCGGGCCACGACCGTAGAAGGCGATCATGCGGGGCAACAGCTCGCTGCCATGGATGGAGAAGGCGGCCTTTCCGGAGGGGGTGTCGGCCTTCAGGAATTCGGCGAGCGTCTGGCGCGCTTCTTCCTGCCAGGCATTCGGGTCGCTCGATCCCGGACGGGCGACCGGAGGTAGCTTCGGCTGGGCACCCGATTTGGCGAAGGTGGGATCCGCCATCTTCTTGATGAAATGCAAGCCCACCGCACCGCCCCCCATGATCAGGAGCAACAGGAAGAGCATTGACATCACCAAGCCCTTCCGCGAGCGATTGGCGCGCTTGTGCTGCTTCGGGGGCAGGACGGGTTTCTCCGGTTCGGACGAGAGAATGGCTGGCGCGGGAACAGGCACGGGATCCGGCACCCTTCCCGCAGGCGCCGATCCGGGCCGCACGACATTAAGCGCCTCGTCGGATAATCCGATGGAAACGCGGCCCGCCATCGGTTTCTGCTGCTCCGTCTGAGGTGATCCTGACGCGGAGGCCGGGGCCCCGGCGGGTGCGACTTCGACCGGGGGCATCTGCGGGGCCCTGCGGGGAACTTCGGGCTGAATGGCGGCTTGCTCCGCGGGAGGAGCAACCGGAGCGGGGCGCGAGGGAGATTCCGGACCGAGGCCGATCGAGACGACCGTGCGCGGTGCGGATCGCGCGGCGGCTTCCTTGGCTGCGGCTTCTTTTGCCGCGACCTCCTTGGCAGCAGCTTCGCGCTCTGCAGCTTGGCGGGCAGCAGCCTCCCGGGCCTCGGCGACTTCCCTTTCGGCTGCCGCACGAGCGGCGGCCTCCTTGGCGGTCGCCTCCTTCAAAAGCGCCTCACGGGCAGCGGTGGCCCTGGCGATCTCCTCGCGGGCGATTGCAGCCTGCCTTTCGGCGGACTGTCGCGCGGCCGCTTCCTTGGCGGCGATGTCCCTTTCGGCAGCCTCGCGTGCCGCAATCTCCTTGGCCGCGGCCTCACGCGCGGCAGCGGCTTCCCTTTCGGCGGCAGCACGAGCCGAGGCTTCCTTCAAAGCAGCATCTTTCGCCGCAGCTTCGCGGATCGCCGCCTCTTTGGCCGCAGCGTCACGCGCAGCGGCTTCCCTGGCGGCGGCTTCGCGGGCCGCGGCAACTTCCCTTTCGGCGGCCTCGCGGGCGGCGGCTTCCTTGGCGGCGGCTTCCCGGGCTGCGGCGACTTCCTTGGCCGCAGCCTCGCGGGCGGCGGCTTCCTTGGCAGCGGCTTCCCTCGCCGCAGCCTCGCGGACGGCAGCGGCCTCCTTTTCGGCGGTCTGACGCGCGGCGATCTCGCGGGCAGCGGCATCCTTCGCCGCCGCCTCACGCACGGCAGCTTCCTTCTCCGCCGCCTCACGGGCAGCGGCCTCGCGGGCCAAAGCTTCTTTCGCAGCCGCTTCACGGGCCGCCGCAGCCTCCTTGGCAGCCGCTTCACGGGCGGCGGCAGCCTGCTTCTCGGCAGCCTCCCTTGCCGCGGCAATCTCCTTGGCAGCAGCCTCCCTCGCCGCAGCTTCGCGTTCGGCGGCTTCCTTCGCTGCGGCTTCGCGGGCGGCGGCGGCCTCCCTCTCGGCAGCCTCCTTCGCCGCGGCGATCTCCTTGGCAGCGGCTTCCCTGACAAGCGCGAGTTCTCTCTCGGCGGCTTCGCGGGCAGCCGCTTCCTTCGCTGCAGCCTCGCGGGCGGCAGCAGCGTGATCGGCCGCGGGCGCTTGCGGAGTCCCGGGATGATACGTCATGTCCGGCACACCGAGCGAATCCGGCAGATCCACCGGCTCCACCCGGATCAAGGGCGGCGGCGGGGTAAGCAGCGCGGGCGAGGCAGGACTGGCGCTCGGGCTGGCAAAAGGCGAAACCGGCTCCTGCTTCGCGACGGGCTGCGGGGTTGGCGGCGGCGCGAAACGGGACTCGGACGGCTTCGGAGCGGCAGAAGGCGGTAGCGGCGGAGGCCCGGACGAAGGACGCGCCGCCGGAACCTCGACCCGCTCGGTCGCCACCGCCGGCACTTCCACCGTCGCACTCACCTGCTGGGGCGGCTTGTCGTCCTTCGGATCGGGCGAAGTGATCGTGCTCCCGCAATGCGGACACGGCCCGGTCATGGGCGGCAAATCCTTGGGCACAAGGATCTTCCCACTGCAGTGGACGCATCTGAATTCCCGCTGGTCCTGGAAGGCGACTCCGGCCATAGCTTTCCGCTTCTATCCGCGGTTAGATTTAGGGACCGAGGCCCGGACTGTCAAACCATGCGAACCATTATCTTCAAACACTTGCAACGCTCAACACCGTGTCGAGCACCTCCAGGCAACGCCGGTTCTGCTCCGGCGTGCCGATCGAAATGCGCACCCAATCCGGCAGTTTGTAGCCGCTCATCGCACGGATGATCACGCCCTGCTTGAGCATCTCGCGGAAGACGCGGTCGCCTTCCCCCACCCTGACGAGGATGAAATTCGCGACGCTGGGAACGAACTCCAGCCCGCGCTCGCGGAAGGCCGCCTCATAGAAAGCGAGCCCCTCCTTGTTGATCGCTCGGGTCTTCGCGACGTGCTCGGCATCCTCCAGCGCGGCGAGGGCACCGGCTTGCGCGATGGCGTTCGTGTTGAAGGGCTGGCGGGCCTTCTGCAGGATCTCGGCAACACCCTTCGAGCAGAGGCCGTAGCCGATGCGCAGCGCGGCGAGGCCGTGGATCTTCGAGCAGGTGCGGAGCACCGCGACATTGCGGCCCTCGCGGACGTACTTGAGCACGTCCGGCGCATCGTCGAGGAACTCGTGGTAAGCCTCGTCGAAGCAGACGACGACATGCTCGGGCACGCGCGCCATGAAGCGGTCGATGGCCTCCTGGCCGACGACGGTGCCGGTGGGGTTGTTCGGATTCGCGATGAAAACCAGGCGCGTGTCCGGGGTGATCGCATCCGCCATCGCGTCGAGGTCGTGGACGTAGCCCGGATCCGGCACCTCGACGTACTTCGCGCCGAAAAGCGTGGCCATGAGCTTGTAAACCACGAAGGCGTGGTCCGAGGCGATCAGCTCGGCGCGGCCGTTCAGGAAGCTGTGGCAGAGCAGCTCGATGATCTCGTTCGAGCCGTTGCCGAGCACGACATTGGAAATATCGAGACCGAAGCGATCCGCGATGGCGGTGCGGAGCTTCCAACCGCCGCCGTCCGGGTAGATGTGCGACTCGTCGAGCGCCTTTCGCATGGCCTCCTTCGCCAGCGGCGAAGGACCGAGCGGGTTCTCGTTCGAAGCGACCTTCACGATATCGGCGGGATCCAGGCCGAGTTCGCGGGCGGTTTCCTCAATGGGCTTCCCGGGTTCGTAGGCGATCAGATCGCAGACGAAGCGGTTGGCGTAGGCGTCGATGGGCATGGGGAAAGAGAAACCCACCGGCCCTTCCCGTTCAACCCCCAATCGGAAATCACCCCGGCCAACCCACTCAATCAGGCAGCTAGGCTCCTGCCCTCATGCCGGGCAAGTTCCGACCATCGGCCCGGTTGACCCTCGATCCGGCCGGATCTCTTTCCGGGAGGTCAAACGGCCGCCCCGTTCCACTCGGAAGCGGGGCGGCCGCTAAATTTCTCCGACCCAGTCCGGGTA
>CBFGPU010000084.1:0-7770 GCA_965650715.1 uncultured Haloferula sp.
GGATCCGCGCGTGGCTTCACCGGACCCGCATCACGGTGGAGAAGATCGTGGGCCACATGTCCACCAGTCCGTTCCGCCCCCTTCTCTCCAAGTTTTTCCACTGGTTCTGGCCGCGTTTCAATTCCAGAGCCTTTCTCCTCTCCCGGTACAACCAGCTGGAGGCCGACCGGATCTCGGCCGAGACCGTCTCCCCGGAGGCGTTGGCGTCGGGATTGCGGCGGCTCGCCATCCAAAGGCTGCGCTTGGACGAACAGTTATGGCAGCCGCTTGAGGCTGCGATTCCCGATAGCGCCGAACTGCCGCCGGATGTGATGGAGCGGGTGTCCGCGCTGATCCGTACCGTTCCCGATCCGGCGACTGAAGAGCGCTGGGAGGCGCAAGCCTTCGCGCGACCGACCGACGCGACCGGCCTGCATCCCGGACTTGCCGAGAGACTCACCCGCCTGGGCCATTCCAAGGTGCCCGCCGGTTCCTTGGTCCCATCCCCGGGTGCCGCGGAGGACTTGTTGGACGACTCGTTTGTTGACGGAGTCCGTGCCCGTTTCAGTTCCGTGTGGCTCGCTGCCGCCTTGGCCGCGCGGAAAGCCGGCCGCGGGAGAAGCGATGCCGCAGCCGATCACCGGAGTGTTCAGGAGGCATGGAAGCGGATCGCCGCCCTGTCGCGTCTCGACGGGTTGGAAAAGATCCAACCGGAGGTGCTCTCTCTTCTGGAGTGCCGCCCCGACCACTCCGGAGCCTTGTTTCTCCGCGGGTGCCATTTGGCTGAGAAGGGCCACGCAGGCTCGACCGCTTTTCTGGAGAGGGCCGCCTCGGACCCGACCATTGCGGCTCGGGCCTACGAGACTTTGGCGCGCTATCATTCCCGCTTCGGTGATCCGGCGGAGGCGACCTTGCTCGCGCAGCGGGCCGAACGCCATGAGCGTGAAATGCGCTCCGCCCTGATCGAACGCGGCCAGGTGAACCATGGCGATTCCTTCCTGCCCCATGATTTGGGAGGGACTGAATTGGAGCTGTTGCGGGAGATCCTCGCGGGGGATCCTGCAGTGAGGCGTGTCTGGTTAGGGGCAAAGGAGGTGAAGTACTTTCCCTCTTGGCGGCATTTGGTGCTGGTGGTGGAGGCCCGCTGGCCGGCCTTCAAGCCCGTTTCGGAACGGATGCAACAGCAGGTGCTCTCCCGAATCGCGGAGCGCTGGGACGTTGACGCCTACGTTCAGCCCCTCCGCTACGACGAGGGGACCAAGCCGGTCCTGCGGGCGATTCGCCGTCAGGTGGCGGATAGCGAAATCTACCGGCGGAAGTAGCTCCGGGAGACTCCGCAAAAAAAGTTTCGGAATCTTTGAACATCCGGTGCGGCTGCGGGTCTCACTTCATGAAGACCGCGCTTTGCGTGTGTTTTCATGTAAGGGTGAACAGCATATTGTCAGCTTCCGAGGCCCGGCAACGGGCGTAGGGGTTGACGGTTTTAGCCGCCGGGGGTGGGACCCCGGCGGCAATTTTTTGCCTGGATGGGAGGTCTCTCAGCGCCGCTTTTCCGGGGTCATGGCCGCGGCAACCGCGGCGGGGAGATTCACTCCGCCCTTGCCGCCCAAGCGGGTGTCGATTTCTTCGAGACGCTGGATCAGGTCCCGCACTTCCTTCCGGGTGGCGGGGCCGCCGGCGGCATCGCAGAAGTGGGTGCGGCAGCCGAAAGGGCGGCCTTCGTAAATCTGGCAGCGCCCGCCCTTGAGAAAGGGGCAGGCACCGTCCGGGGACTCGGGCACGGTGGTGCGCCCGGCGGCCCGCCAGGCGATCGCGGCGACCAAGGCCTCGCCCTTGGTGAGGAAGGGCGTGCAACCGGTGAGGCGGAAGCGGCAGCAGTCGCCGCGGCCGGTACAAGTCCGCTCGATGGGGCGCTGCTCCCATTCGCGGTAAATGGCCCGGACCTCGGCGGCGGCAGCTTTGAGCTCGGGGCCGGGCTTCACGGGAGGTCGAGTTTCTTGATGCGGATGTTGCGGAACTCGGCGCGGCCGCGCTTGAACTGTAAAGCGATATGACCCGATCCGAGAGGACGGCGGTCCCTATAGTCGATGACCTTTTTGCCTTCGAGCCAGACTTCGATCTTGCCGGCCTCGACTTTCACGCGGAGTCGGCGCCAGTCGGGGGAGTCGCTTGGATCGGTGGAACGCATTCTGCCGGCCAAGCTTCCGGTCGGGTAGGCGTTGGAGGTGGGGGCGATGTTGACTTCATAGCACTCGCTGCCGGGATCGGCGACCTCCTTCGGGGAGGCGAGGAGGACGCCGCTTTCGGTGTCGTCGCCGGAGCGGATGTCGATCTCGAGCTCGAAGTCGCGGTAGGTGCCGCGGGTGGTGAGGAGGCCGTCCTTGCCTCTTTCGACGACGATGGCTCCGCCTTCGACGCGCCAGTCGGCCTTCGACTGGGCTTCCCAGCCTTCGAGATCGCGGCCGTTGAAAAGATCCTGCCACTCGCCGGCGAAGGACGGAGCCGCCGACAGGGAGAAGATGGCGATGACGAATCGGATGAATCTCATGATTGCAGATTGCGGGCGGTGGGGAAACCTTGCAAGCGTGCCCGGGGCACCACGGTGACAAAATGAAACCAACAAAATCGGACAAAAGGACAGAAATCCGCGGATTTGTTGGTATGAGCGTGCCCGGCAACTCCATTGGCATGAAGATCCGATCCCTACTTTTTGCGCTGGTTTCCGCCCCGTTGCTGCTCCAGGCGGGCCCGGTTTTCCAAGCCCCGGTGAAGGACGAGCACATCGTGATGATCGGCAACGGTCTGGGCGAGAGGATGCAGTACTTCGGGAATTTCGAGACCGAGCTGCACCTGCGCTATCCCGAGCACCGGTTGACGATCCGCAACATGTGCTTCCCCGGTGACACGCCGGCCTACCGGCCGCGGGCCGGGCGGAAAACACCGTGGGCCTTCGAGGGAGCGGAGAAGTTCCGGCCCGAACTAGCGAAGCACAAGGGCGAGGGCCACTATCCGTCCGAGGACGAATGGCTGACGGTGTGCAAGGCGGACACGATCCTGGCCTTCTTCGGCTTCAACGAGTCCTTCGACGGTCCCGGAGGAGTGACGAAGTTCCGCGCCGAACTGGATGCCTTTGTCACGCACACGCTGGCGCAAAAGTACAATGGCCGCAGCGCGCCGCGGCTGGTGCTGGTTTCACCGATCAGCTTCGAAGACCTGACGCAGTACTACGACCTGCCGGACGGGAAGAAGGAGAACGAGAACCTCGCGATGTACTCCGAGGTCATCAAGCAGGTGGCGGCGGCGCGTGGAGCGGGCTTCATCGACCTCATGGAGCCGAGCAAGAAGCTCTACGACGAGATCAAGGAGCCTCTGACGATCAACGGATTCTCGCTCAACGACCTGGGCGACCGGCGGATCTCGACGGTGCTGGCCAACGCGCTCTACCAGCAGGAGCAAATGACCTTGGCCACGAACCCCGACCGGGTCCGGCAGATGGTGATCGAGAAGTCGTGGTTCTGGCACAACGACCACCGGATGCTCAACGGCGTCCATGCCTACGGGCGGCGCTGGAAGCCCTACGGAGACTTCAATTATCCCCAGGAGATCGAGAAGATCCGCGAGATGACCGTGAATCGGGACCTCGCGATCTGGCGCATACTCAAGAACGAACCCCCGAAGCTTGAGGAGGAGGATGCGAAGACGCGGAAGCTCGATCCGGTCACGACCAACTTCAACAATCCGATCAAGTACCTGCGCGAGAAGGAGGCTTTGAAATCCTTCAAGCTGATGGACGGCTTTGAGATCGGGCTCTTCGCTTCCGAAGAAGACTTCCCGGACATCGCGAACCCGATGCAGATGACCTTCGACAACAAAGGCCGGCTGTGGGTCTGCACGATGCCTTCGTATCCACACTACCGGCCGGGCGATCCGATGCCGGATGACAAGATCCTGATCCTTGAAGACACCGACGGCGACCACCGGGCGGACAAGCAGACGGTCTTCGCGGACAAACTGCACCTGCCGATCGGCATCGAGCTGGCACCGGAGGGCGTGTATGTCTCCCAGGAGCCGAACCTGATGCTGCTGCGGGATTCGGATGGCGACGACAAGGCGGACCGCCGCGAGTATCTGCTGCACGGCTTCGACCCGCACGACACGCACCACGCGATCCACGCCTTCTCGTCGGATTCCGCCGGGGCGATCTACATGGGCGAGGGCGTGTTCCTGCATTCACAGGTCGAGACGCCCTACGGTCCGCGGCGCTGCACGGGGGGCGGCATCTGGCGCTTCGATCCGAAGTCGTGGCGGCTGGAGCGCTACGTGCAGACCTACTTCAACAACCCGTGGGGCATCGCCTTCGACGACTGGCAGCAATGCTTCATCGCCGATGCCTCCGGCGGCAACAACTGGTGGGCGTTGCCGATTTCGATCAAGGCACCCTTCAGCCACGAGACGGGTAAGATCGCGGAGTTCGCGCCGAAGCGGGCGCGTCCGACGGCGGGTGCCGAGTTCATCTCCTCGCGGCACTTCCCGGACGAATTGCAGGGCGGGTTCATGACGAACAACTCGATCGGGTTCCTTGGCACGAGCATCCACGAGGTCTGGCAAGACGGCGGGGGGTTCTCCGGCAAGCACATCGGCGACCTGGTGACTTCCTCCGACCCCAATTTCCGCCCGGCGGATCTGGAATTCGCCCCGGACGGCTCGCTGTACCTCACGGACTGGCACAACGCGCTGATCGGACACATGCAGCACTCGGCACGCGATCCGAACCGCGGCAAGACACACGGGCGCATCTACCGGATCACCCACAAGTCGCGGCCGACCGTGAAGCCCGCGAGCATTTCCGGAGCGGAGATCCCGCAGCTTTTCTCCCTGCTCAAGGAGCCGGAGTACCGCACCCGCTACCGCGTGCGCCGCGAATTGCGCGGGCACAAGCCGGAGATCGTCGTGCCGGCCGCGAAGGCTTGGGTAGCCACCCTGGACAAGGCGGACCCGCGCTACGAACACCATGTCGCCGAGGCGATGTGGGCGACCTGGGCGCAGAACCGGATCGATCATGATCTGTTGGACCAATGCTTGAACGCGAAGGCTCACCAGGCACGGGCAGCGGCGGTGGAAGTGCTGCGCCATTCGTGGCGGAACGTCCCGGATCATGCGGCCCTTCTGATGAAGGCGGCGAACGACGGGCATCCGCAGGTGCGGCTGGAAGCGCTCGCGGCCGCGTCATGGTTGGACAACGAGGATGGCGCACGGATCGCGCTGGAGGTGTTGAAGCATCCGATCGACAAGTGGATGCCGGAAGCGATCAAGACAGCCTTCCTCACGCTGAAGGATGACATCGAGCTGCTGAAGAAGGAAGGAAAGCTCGATCTCTCCAACAACCAGCGCGCGGCGGACTATCTTGCGGGCAAGCTCAAGCTGGAAGCGGAGGAGGCTCCAAAGGAAGCCCCCGAGCCGAAGCTTCCTCCAGCGGAGTTGGAGCTCTGGCGGCTTGGCAAGGAGGTGTACGGCCGCGACGCCCATTGCTTCACCTGCCACCAGCCGGACGGAAAGGGGCAGGCCGGAATCTATCCGCCGCTGGATGGCAGCGAATGGGTTGCCGGTGACGAGGAGCGCCTGATCAAGCTCACCTTGCTGGGCCTGACGGGACCGATCACGGTGAAGGGGCAGAAGTACGGGGACAATCCGAGCGTGCCACCGATGACACCGCTGGGCCTGATCCTCAACGATCGCGAGGTTGCCGGCGTGCTGACCTACGTACGGAACAGTTTCGGTAATCAAGCACCCGCAGTGAAGCCGGAGACGGTGGCGAAGGTGCGAGAGTCGATCAAAGACAAGGTGCCGCCTTTGAAAGCCGAGGAGCTTCTAAAGGAGCATCCTTTCAAATAGATGGGAGGAAATCGCGGGCATCCGGGAACCTGGGCAATCTCTTCGAGGTTGGTTATTTTCCCGGGTTTACCCGGCTATATCGGGGGACGGCGTTGCCGTTCTCTGAACTCCTCGGGTGGGACTGCCCGCGGAACTGCTTCCGCGCTTTTACAAGCGCGCCTACGGCAGGCGGACGAGCCGGAACCCGGGCTCGGTCGCACGGACGACGGTGCGGACCATCTGACGAGCGGAGTAACCGCACGAATGGCCGCTGCGTTTAGTCGTCCGGTGCGAAATCGCAGGATCGATTCGCTAATGTATCGTAACATTCAATCCGATCACAGGAATTCGGCGGCGGCATGAGACCGTCTCAGCCGCTGCCGCGGTCCCCCGGTGGCGGTGGCATGCCAGCCGCTAGGTCCGGGGGCATGGCACGTGTTGGATTCTTACTCGATATGGACGGGGTCATCTACCGGGGTTCCCGGTTGGTGCCCGGTGCGTCCGACTTCATCACCCGGTTACGGAATCACGGGATTCCGTTCCGTTTCCTGACGAACAACTCGCAGCGGGCACGCCGCGATGTGGCATTGAAGCTCCGCCGTCTCGGCATCGAGGCGAGCGAGAACGAAGTCTTCACCTGTGCGATGGCGACGGCGCGCTTCCTCGCTTCCCAGAAGCCGGATGGCACCGCCTACGTCATCGGCGAACACGGTTTGGCCGCGGCGCTGCACCGCAACGGCCTGACCGTGGTAGATGACGATGCCGATTTCGTGGTCGTCGGAGAAGGCCGCACGCTCACCTTCGAGATGATCGAGCGCGGCGTGCGCCTCGTCGAGAAAGGCGCGCGGCTGATCGCAACGAACATCGACCCGAATTGCCCGACCGACCAAGGCATCCGGCCGGGATGCGGTGCGATCGTCGCGATGATCGAAAGGGCCACCGGCGTGCAGGCGTTCTCCGTCGGCAAGCCGAGCCCGATCATGATGAGGGTGGCGCGGAAGGAGATGGGCCTGCGCACGGATGAAGTGATCATGGTGGGTGACACCATGGAGACGGACATCCTCGGGGCAGTACAGATGGGCTACCGCAGCGTGCTGGTACTGAGCGGCGGGACGCGTCGGCAGGACCTGAAGAAGTTCGCCTATCAGCCGGACATTGTTGTGGATCACGTGGGCATGATCCCGGACGAATTCATTTTCGATAAAATGCCCGCGGCATTGGCACAATGAGAGCTTTCCTTGGTTAGCGGATGGTCCGCGGTGGATAGGCGGTTTTCTTGGGTTTGACTGTCTGTCCATCGCGGCTCGCCACGGCCGGTGAGGGGTTTCTTGGGTTTAACCCTGAACCGGCCGTGGTATTTTTTTACAAGCACCAATCACAAATCTTCCAATCATCAATCGAAGTGCGGCTGCGCCGGGAGTGAGTTGGAGAGGTTTGGCGTTTGCGTCCGGCTTTCGATCCGGGCAGCGTGCGCCCGGATGAACGGGGAGATCGGCGAGTTGTTGACGAGAATCGAGGCGCGGTACGGTGTGAGGATCGTGTATGCCTGCGAGTCGGGGAGCCGGGCATGGGGATTCGCGTCGCCGGACAGCGACTATGACATCCGCTTCCTGTTCGTTCGTCCCGAAAACGACTACGTGTCGGTGTGGGACAAGGCGGACACGATCGAGCTTCCGTTGGAGAACGAACTGGATGCCGGCGGTTGGGACGTGCGAAAGGCGGCGCGCTTGCTCGGGAAGTCGAACGGGGCGCTGGTGGAGTGGCTACATTCGCCGGTGGTTTACCGCTGCGAGCCGGGATTCCGGGAACGCTGGCAAAGTACGGCGCGGGCCGTATTTTCGCCCCGGTCCTCGCGCGAACACTACATCGGCCTGGCCCGACAGATAGTGCTGGGGAAGCTGCAGGCGGAGAAGGTGCGGG
>CBFGPU010000085.1:0-7764 GCA_965650715.1 uncultured Haloferula sp.
CGACATTCTTGGAATCGACGGAGATCTCCACCTCGCTGGCGGGGAGCTCACGGACGATGTTCACCAAGCGCTTGGCCGGAAGGGTGGTCGCGCCCTCCTTCTCGATCTTGGCCTCCACAGAGCCCGTGATGCCGACATCGAGGTCGGTGGTGGTGAAGGTCAGGCGGCCGTTCTTGGCCACGAGCAACACGTTCGAGAGGATCGGCAGGGTGGTGCGGGTGCTCACCACGTGCTGGACCTTCTGCAGCCCTTCCAGCAGGGCTTCTTTGGAAATACTGAACTTCATGGGGATGTGCGGAGAACGCGTTGACTGGCGTGAATGCTCTCCGCAACCTCCGACCCTTGGCAAGCCATTCTAGCGGGAATGCCAAGGATGGCCGCCCCGGCGATGCGGCCTCCTGAAATTTTTAAAATTCCAGGTTCCGGTCTCAGCGGCGGAGGCTGGCCTCGATCACCCCCAGTGCGTCCCGCATCGAGGGGTCGGTCTCGAGCTGTCCGGCGACCTTCTTGCAGGCGTGGATCACCGTGCCGTGGTCGCGGCCGCCGAAGGCCTCGCCGATCTCCATGAGGGAGTTCTTCGTGAGGGTGCGGCTGAGATACATGGCGATCTGGCGGGGAAAGGCGATGCTGGCCGGGCGGCGCTTGCCGGTCATGTCCGCCAGGCGGATGTCGTAATGGTCGGCCACCACGCGCTGGATCGTGTCGATGGTGATTTGCTTGCCCGCTTCCTCCCGCAGGAGATCGCGCAGGAGGTGTTCCACGCGTTCCTCCGTGACCCGCTCGCCGGCTAGGGAGGCGTAGGTGGCAACGCGCATCAAGGCGCCCTCAAGGCGGCGGACATTCGTGCGGATGCGCTCGGCGAGGAAGCGGATGATGCCCTCGTCCACCTTCACCTTCCACTCGTCGCGTTTCTTGCCGAGGATGGCGAGGCGGGTCTCGAAGACGGGCGGCTGCATCTCCACGGTGAGACCGCATTCGAAACGGGAGATAAGGCGCGGCTCGAGGTTCTTGATCTCGCTGGCCGGCTTGTCGCTGGTGAGGACGACCTGGCAGCGGCCGTCGAGCAAGGTGTTGAAGGTATGGAAGAACTCTTCCTGCGAGCGCTCCTTGCCGCCGAGGAATTGCACGTCGTCGATCAGCATGACCTCGGCGGTGCGATAGCGCTTGCGGAAGCGCTCGAGGTCGCCCTTGCGGACGGAGTCGATGAACTCGTTGGTGAACTTCTCGCAGGTCAGGTAAACGACACGGGAGGCCGGGACGCTCTTGAGCCAGTGATGGCCGATGGCCTGCATGAGGTGCGTTTTACCGAGCCCGGAGCCGCCGTGGATGAAGAGCGGGTTGTAGCCCGGGCCCTTGCGCTTCGCGACGGCCTCGCAGGCGGCGTGGGCGAACTGGCTGTTCGCGCCGACGACGAAGGAGCCGAACGTGTAATTGTGGTTCAGACCTGCCGACTTCAGGCGCTTCTCGAAGCTGATATCGCCGCCGACAGGCACAACCGCCTCCGGCTCCGCGAACGCTTCGGACGGGGTTTCCACCTCGACCGGGGCAGGGGCGGTCGTTTCGGCCACCGTGTCCTCGACGACGAGCTTCACGCCGTGCGTGCCTTCGATGGTCTCGGCCACGGCGGAGGCGAGTTCCGGCATGTAGTTGGCCTCGATCCAGAGCTGATGGATCTCGTTCGGCACGGCCACCACGGCCTTGCCATCCTCGAGTCCGACGAGACGGGACGAGCGGAACCAACGTTGGTAGGCATCCTTGCTTACAAGTCGTCCGAGCGCCTCACACACCCCGTCCCACTGCGCCACCTCCACCGAGGTTTGATCCCCTGCTTCCTCTTCGAACTCTCCCTCCAGGTCCATGATTGTCACGTGTCTCGCTAAAAATGGTTTTTGCGCCTGCGTATTTCCCGGGCAGCGGCGATCTGCTGTCCGTCGTGGCGGAGGAGAGGCATACCCATCTTCCGACCCCGAGCGGGACTACTTTTTTAATGGCTCTAACAGAGTTTTGGCGGCTTCCCGTTTTCCACAAGCGTTCCACGATTCTAAAAAAATCAACCTTGACGGGGGCGTTTATTAAATTTCCCGAAATAACCCCGGTCCCAAAATCGGCCCTAGGGATGCGAGGCGTTTGAAATCAGTGCCTTTCCGCGCTGGAAGAACCGTTACGAGCTCGTAACGTGGCCATCACGAACCCGCAAATCCTTGCAGTTGAAGGGGCTGCCTACGGCGAGCCTTTCGCTTGTCGCTTCGCCCGCGACGGGAAACACTCCGCCGCATGTCCGGAGCCGGTCTCGATCTCGCCATCATCCTCATCTACTTCGTGGCGATCATCGGAATCGGGCTCTATGCGGCGCGGGGCCAGAGGACAATGGAGACCTATGCGCTGGGCAACCGCTCGATGCCGTGGTGGGCGGTGCTTGCCTCGATCCTCGCGTCGGAAATCTCGGCGGGAACCTTCCTCGGGACGCCCAGCGAAGGTTACGCGAAGCTGAACTTCCTCTACGCTCAGCTCGTGATCGGCACGATCATCGCGCGGCTGCTGGTGGCGGGAATCTTCATCAAGCCTTTCTATGACCTGAAGGTCGTCAGCATCTACGAATTTCTGGAGATCCGCTTCGGCAAGGTGACGCGGCGGATCTCGTCCTTCGTCTTCCTGCTGACGCGGTCACTGGCGAGCGGATCGAGGATTTACGTCGGCGCGATCCTCCTGGTGCTCGCATGGGAAGTGATGAACCCGGATTTCCTCCAACTGAGCGGCGAAGCGCGGTTCTGGGCGGAGCTGAAGATCTACGTCGGCGCGGTGATCGCGCTGACCTTCCTGACCGGCCTCTACACCACCTTCGGCGGAATCAAGGCGGTGGTGTGGACGGATCTGATCCAAGTGACGCTGATGTTCGGGTCCGCGGCGTACGTGTTTTTCTGGTTGCTCGGGAAGACGGGGGGCTGGGCAGGATTCTTCGAATCGATCAAGCAGCCGGCGTTCGTGAACACCGGTGGCGACCCGGCGAAGTCACTGGGCGAGAATCTCATGAGCATCGACCTGAAGTGGATCCTTGAGCAGGAGTACACGATCTGGGCGGCATTCCTCGGTTCGGTCTTCACCACGCTGGCGACCCACGGGACGGACCAGGACATGGTGCAGCGGATGCTGACCTCGAAGGACCACAAGCGCGGCCAGCGGGCGGTGATCTTGTCGGGCCTGATCGACCTGCCGGTGGTGATCGGCTTCCTGGCGATCGGCATCCTGCTGTTCCGATTCTACACGCAGCATCCCGAGCGGGCACCGGAGCATGATCCGGGGATCTTCGCGTGGTTCATGGTCCACGATCTGTCTCCGGGCCTGCGGGGGCTCCTTGCCGCGGGGCTCTTCGCGACCGCGATGGGCTCGCTGAGCACGGCCTTGAACGCGCTGGCCACCACTTTCACGAAGGACTGGTATCTCGGCTACCTGCGCCCGGCGGCAACATCCAACGAGCAGTTCCTGGTCGCGCGCTGGGCGACGGTCGGTTTCGCGATCTTCCTGGCCCTGATCGGGATCGGCACCGCGTGGGTGAAGCTGAAGAACCCGGAACTGCGGATCATTCCGATCGTGCTCGGCAGCTTCGGCTACACTTACGGCTCGCTGCTGGGAGTGTTCCTGATCGGGATGCTCACGAAAACCCGCGGCACTTGCACGGGAAACATCGTGGCGATGATCGCAGGCTTCCTGGCGGTGGCGATCCTGACCGACCTGCCGAACGACGTCTGGAAGATGCTTTCCGGCAGCATGGCCTACGAGAAGCCCGCCTGGCTGCCGACCATCGCCTTCACCTGGCGGATCATGGCCGGCACGCTTGTCACGGTCCTTGTCGGGCTTTGCTTCCCGCGAAAGGGAGCCGCTTACGTTGCCCGCACCCTCTGAACTCATGCACGACGACCTTGCCAAACTCCTTTGCCGCCGCCGGGATGTGATCTCCGACCATGAATTCCGCGACCGGGACACCCTCGGGCATCTGGAAGCGCTCAAGGAAGTCTCGGAAGCGATCAGCGCCTGGCACTTGGCCCACAAGGCGGAGATCGACGCGCGGCTGGATCATTTCCTGACGAACTCCTCTTACGACAAAGCGCTCGTTTACCTGGAATCCGAAGGTGCGTGGAAGGGTCATTGAGCGCGGAAAGTTCCGATGAACAGTCCGGGGCGCGGCGCTTGCCACGCGAATTTTGACACCGCTCTTGCCGGGTGGCGGAGGGGACCGTTACTTTCGCGGCCAGAGCATTCCCGTGAGTTCCGAAGCGAGCGCCATCCACATTGTCGGCATTCTCCCAGCCCGCTGGGGTTCCTCCCGCTTCCCCGGAAAACCGCTCCACCTGATCGCGGGAAAGCCGCTGGTGCAGCACGTTTGGGAGCAGTGCCGGAAGTGCAAGCGCCTGGACGATCTCTTCATCGCGACCGACGACGAGCGGATCCTGAAGGCGGCGGAGGGCTTCGGAGCAAAGGCGGTGATGACCTCGCCGGATCATCCGACCGGCACCGACCGGATCGCGGAGGCCGTGCGCGCGCTCCCCGCGGCGACGCACATCGTGAACATCCAGGGCGACGAGCCGCTGATCGATCCCGGACTGGTGGACGAACTCGCCGCCGCGATGGCCGCGGATCCCACGCTGGACATGGCGACGGCGGCAAACCCGCTGGATCCCTTCGATCCCGCGGTACAAGACCCGAACGTGGTGAAGGTGGTGACGGCGCTCGACGGACGTGCGTTGTATTTTTCCCGCTCCCCCCTGCCCTATTTCCGCAACGCGGTGGAGGGCTTGCCCGTTTACCGGCACAAGGGGATCTACGCATACCGCCGTACTTTCCTTGAGCGATTCGTGACCTGGCCGCCATCTCCGCTCGAGCAGGCAGAGTCGCTCGAACAATTGCGCGCGCTCGAGAACGGCGCGTCGATCAAGGTTTTACCCACGAACGACACCTCACCCGGTGTCGATACTCCCGAACAAGCCGCCCATATCGAAGCCATCCTCACCAGCCATCCCTCACTCCCATGAAGTACATTTTCGTCACCGGCGGCGTCGTCTCCTCCCTCGGCAAAGGTCTTGCCGCAGCCTCCATCGGCGCGCTGCTCGAGCATCGCGGACTGAAAACGCTGATGCAGAAGTTCGACCCCTATCTGAATGTCGATCCAGGCACGATGTCGCCGTATCAGCATGGCGAGGTTTACGTGCTCGACGACGGTGCGGAGACCGACCTCGACCTCGGCCACTACGAGCGTTTCACCTCGGGCGTGCTATCCCGGATGAACAACATGACCTCCGGGCAGGTGTTTGACGCGGTGATCCGCAAGGAGCGCCGTGGCGAGTACCTCGGCAAGACGGTGCAGTTCATCCCGCACGTGACGGACGAGATCAAATCGCGGATCCACAAGGTCACCGCCGACAACCCGACCGTGGACGTGCTGATTACCGAGATCGGCGGCACCGTGGGTGACATGGAAGGCCTGCTCTTCATCGAGGCGCTGCGCCAGTTCGCGCTCGAGGTGGGCAAGGAGAACGTCTGCTTCATCCACGTGACCTTGTTGCCCTACATCAAGGCGGCCGGCGAGGTGAAGACCAAGCCGACCCAGCAGTCGGTGGCGAAACTCCGTGAACTCGGCATCCAGCCGGACATCATCATCTGCCGCACGGAAGCGGACCTCGACGAGGACAACCGCAAGAAGATCGCGATGTTCTGCAACGTCGAGAAGAAGAACGTCGTGGCCTTCCGCGACGTGGCGCACACGATTTACGAATGCCCGTTGGACCTGCGCCGCGACAAGATCGACCGCCTCGTGGTCGATCGCATCGGCCTGGGACACACGCCCGCGCCCGCGCTGGAAGATTGGGAGACTTTCGTCCGCCGCGTGATCCACCCGAAACACAAGGTGACGATCGCGGTGGCCGGGAAGTATATCGAGTTGCAGGATGCCTACAAATCGATCTACGAATCGCTGATCCACGCCGGCGCGCATCACGACACCAAGGTGAACATCGTGCGGGTCGAGGCGGAGGCCATCGAGGACCACGGGGCGAAGGCCGTGATCGGCGACGTGGACGGCATTCTCGTCCCCGGTGGCTTCGGCGACCGCGGCATCGAGGGTAAGATCCAAGCGGCGCAGTATGCCCGCGAGAACGACATCCCCTACTTCGGCATCTGCCTGGGGATGCAGATCGCGACGATCGAGTTCGCCCGCAACATCTGCAAGCTGAAGAACGCGAACTCCACGGAATTCGACAAGAGCACCCCCTTCCCGGTCATCTGCCTTCAGGAAGAGCAGAAGGGCGTCGAGGACATGGGGGCGACCATGCGCCTGGGGTCCTGCGAGAGCATCGTCTTCGCGGGAACGAAGGCTTCGGATCTCTACAACGGCGCCGAGCGCATCCACGAACGTCACCGCCACCGCTACGAGTTCAACTCGGACTTCCAGGACAAGCTGCAGGAATGCGGCCTGGTCATTTCATCCGTCTCGGCGTTGGAGGGCCTGGTGGAGATCATCGAGCTACCGCAGCATCCCTTTTTCGTGGGGGCGCAGTTCCACCCGGAATTCCAATCGAAGCCGAACAAGCCGCATCCGCTCTTCTCGGGGTTTGTGAAGGCTTCGCTGGAACGCGCGCAAGCCCAGTGAGGAAGGGCGGACCTCAAGGGGTTCCCGCGGAAGGGTCAAGCAGGGTGGCGCCGCGGATCATGCGGCAGAATTCCTTTTTGCTCATCACGTGATGGCTGCCTTCCTTCGTGGACAGGTCGGCCATGCTCTTGTAGGCCACTTCCAGACGCTCCAACCGCGTGATGCGGATGAACTCGCTCCCCTTCTTCCACACCTGGTTCTGCTGCAACTTCATGCGGCAGCCTGCGACACTCCGCCCGCGATGACCAGCCCGGCGATCCATCCATGCGCATGAAGGTGGCCGTGATCGGCGGTGGCCCGGCCGGGCTACGGGCGGCGGAGGTCGCCGCGGAAAGAGGAGCGGAGGTCACGCTCTTCGAAGCGAAGCCCTCGGTCGGTCGCAAGCTTCTGGTCGCAGGACGAGGCGGTCTCAACATCACCCACGGGGAAGAACCCGAGCGCTTCGCCGGGCGCTATACCGGTCCGGGTCAACCCGGGGGCTTCTGGCGGAGGGCTTTGGCCGGCTTCTCTCCCGAGGATCTCCGCGCGTGGGCGGCCGGACTCGGCATCGAGACCTTCGAACAGCGCACCGGACGGGTCTATCCGCGCGAGATGAAGGCGGCGCCCCTCCTGAGACGCTGGGTGGAACGCTTGAAGTCCCTCGGGGTGAAGTTCAAGACCAAGCACCGGTGGATTGGCTTGAGTCCCGGAACTCCGCACGAGCTGCGTTTTTCTTTCGACGGTGAGTCCCTTACTTTCACGGCCGATGCCGTGGTCCTCGCCTTGGGCGGGGCTTCCTGGCCGGTGACGGGTTCGGATGGAGGCTGGACCTACATCCTGGAGGATCTGGGAATCAAGGTCGCTCCGCTGGTGCCCGCGAATTGCGGTTGGGAAACCGATTGGTCCCCCGCCCTCTTGGCGGCCGCGGAGGGTCTTCCGCTGAAAAACATCGCTGCCCGCGCCGGGGGGATCGAAGCGAAAGGTGAATTGATGATCACTGCTTATGGTCTGGAAGGAGGCGCGATCTATCAGTTGGGGGCGGCTCTCCGATCGATGCGCGAGCCGGGCATCGAGATCGATCTCAAGCCGTCGTTTTCGTTCAATGAACTCCATGTGTTGCATGGAAAGCGGAATGGCATTATCGA
>CBFGPU010000086.1:0-7758 GCA_965650715.1 uncultured Haloferula sp.
GGGATGGATGGGCCATGACGAACGACGCCGAACTGGAGGCCGCGGCGCGGGCCGCGGGGGTGGGGCGGGGAGATAAGCACATCTTCCTGTGTGCGGATGCCTCGAAGCCGAAGTGCTGTGATCCGGCGGCGGGGTTGGTTTCGTGGGAGTTTTTGAAGAGGCGTTTGGGGGAGTTGGGGAAGGAGGGGCCGCTGATCCTGAGGACGAAGGCGGATTGCCTGCGGGTGTGCCTGCGGGGGCCGATCGCGGTGGTGTATCCGGATGGGGTTTGGTACCACTCGTGCACGCCGGAGGTGCTGGAGCGGGTGGTGACGGAGCATTTGTTAGGGGGCGTGGTGGTGGAGGAGTATCGGCTGGAGGGGGGGTAGATGGGTGGAGTCCGGAAGGAGGATTGGACCGTCCACCGCATGGGACGTCCGTACAGCAACTTTTGGTTGGCAGCTAACCCGGCACTTCGTGCCGGGCTCTTATGAATTGTCCCGTTGGGACGAGGGAAGCGTCATGGCGAGGCGGGCGGGAAGGGTGGCTCCTGCGGTGTCACCACCGCACCTGCGATGAAGGTCCCCGACCCAGCTGGCTAGATCTCCTCGGGGGAGAGCCAGCGGAAGCTGCTGATGACGAAGCGGCGGCCGAAGTCGTTGGCTTGGCCGGCATCGCGGGGGTTGAGGCCGCTGTCATCCGCGACGAGCGGTTCGGGGGTGCGCTGGATCACGGCCTCGCACCAGGCGCGGGCCTGGACCTCGCCTTCGCCATCGACAGCATCGCCATAGGCGCGGACGACGAAGGTATCGGAGCGGGCGGAGAGCACGGGGCCGAGGACCTGGAGGAGATCCGCCTGGGTGAGGAAGGAGGGCGCGCCCCATGCCATGCAGTTCGGCTTGAGCGTCTGCTCCAGGCCGGTGGGGTCGCCGATATTATCGGGGTGGCTGTAGTTCGGCAGGGAGCTGTTGTTGTTGAGCGGATAAGCTGCGACCAAGTCCTTGTTGATGCCCGCGCGGTCGATGGCCGCCTGAAGGGGGCCCATACGGCCGGTATCCGATTCGACGAGGCGGCGGTTGACGAAATCGGCGAGCGAGAGGAAGGGTCCGCGGCGTTTCACTTCCTCCACGATCGCCTGGGCGAGCGAGTCGATCTCACCCTCGGTCAGGACACGATAGCCGGCCCATGCCGCATCCCCGTCCGGGCTCTCACCGGTCTTCCATGCCCCGCCGGGAGCATCGAGCACGCGCGGGAAGGGAATGTTTCCGGAGTCATCGTAGCCGACCTTGCGGGTGGACCCGAGGAGGGCCTTCCATGCTTCGACACGGGTCGAGTTCACGTTGAAAGCACCCTCCACCATCAGGCCGCGGGCGGCGGTATGGAAGTCCGCGAGCGAATCCCCGGTATCGGGCGTGACCGGAGCGGCGAGGCGCATGCGACCGTTCGGCAGCGGATATTTCTCGGGATCGGTGGCGAAGAGGCGCTTGTCCTGTGCGGTGCCGGTGGAGAGGAAATAGCGGTCCCAGAGGGTGCGGTTGGCCTCGAAGGAGAGGTCGTACACCAGATTGTCGCTGGACGGGGTGCCGCCGAGGATGGCGCGGGCATTCGCGGCCCACTCGCCTTTTCCGGCGGAGCGCTGGGCATCATTGGACCAGCCGAGTTCGCTTTCGTGGAAGCCGCCGTACGACGCGGACTGTTTGCTGGTTCCGACCGCGGCGGTGCGGTTCAGCCCGCTGTAGCCGCCGGTGCCGAGGCGCGGGTCGGCGATCGAATTCCCGATCGCGCTGGACGGATGCCAGACCAGGTCCGAGATCTTCGCGTGCTGGAGCTGGGCGAGGGAAACGACGCCGGTTTCATTCCGGGGCACATCGAAGAGGATGTAGCGCTCCGCGCCTTCCTGGGGCGTGCCGAAGGGATTGCCGTGATACTTCCCGTCCCGCGGCACGGGTGCCTGCTCGCCCCAGCTCACCGCCTGGTCGTAGAGGTCGCGAGTGTAGGCGCCGAAGAAATAGGGTCCGCCGCCGGCACCTTGGACCGCAAGCGTTCCGCCGACATTGTCCCAAGGAGAGCGGATGATGTAGGAGGCCCGCGGGTTCCAGTTCGCGAGCAGTGCGTCTTCGAAATGGGCGGTACCCCGGAGCGGTCCGGAGTTCACCAGATTCGAGGGGTGCTCGCGGAACCAGCGCAGCCGGATGCCTTCGCGGGTGCGCACGTTCGGAATCGTGGTCGGCTTGGGATCGGCGCGGGAGAGCAATTGCATCGGCATCCGCTCGTAGTTGCTCCACGCGATGCGCGGCTCCCTGCCCGCGCCGAACTGGAGGGAAGCCGACAACACCGAAACCTGCGGCAATGCATCGAAGGCCTCGAAGCTCACACCCGAGGAATTGCCCAGGCTCTTCATGACGACACGGGTGTCATCGCTCTGATTGAGCACGCCGCCACCCCATGCCGGCGTGGGTGCGTACCAGAACTTCAGCGCGCGATAGGAGGTGCCGCCGCCGATGTCGCTACCAGAAACATAGTAGGAGCGGCTGGGATCGGGAGCGACGGAGCAGCTCAGTTCGTTACGAGAGAGATCGTAGGATCCCGGGTGATAGACGCTGAGGCCGTCGTACTCCGCGGAGCGGGCGGGCGAGAACACGAGGCATTCGCCCGCCTTGAATTCGGTGGCCGGGATGCTGAAGTAATACGAGCCCATGTAGGGGTCGTTGTAGCCCTCCGAGCCGGTGATCCCGCCGGGGCCGTTGAAGGAGGTGCTGCGCCCGCCCTCGAAATTCAGCCATTGGCTGAGGGTTCCGTTGCTGTTCTCCGTCCACATCTCCTGCCGGCCGTTCCCCTGGATCATCACGATCATCCGCTCGGAAGAGAGGCCGACATTGTAGGGATTCCAAAGAACCACCCGCGGATACATGAGCTGGCGCAGCTGATAGAGGGTGGTCGGGGTGGTCCGGATGACGAAGCTGCTCATCTGGGTGTAGTTCGTCGCTTCCACCAGAACGGGCTGGAGCGAGGAACGACGGTTACCCGAGAGCTTGACGGCGGTCTCGTTGCAGAGGGCGCGGGTGCGGCTCTCCAAGGCGAGGGAATTGTCCAGTTCCGGCAGGTTGGAGGCGACATTGCTGGCGGCGAAGCCGACCGAGGCGCGGGCCCAATCCCTCAGCAGCCCGAAGCGCGGGCCGGTCTTCGCATGGCGCACCGGGGTGGCGCTCTTGTGCTGGTCGGCCTCGACACCCACGAGCGAATCGTCGTCGGACAGGCCGGCGACGCCGGACCTGGGCGGGATGGTTCCCGAGCTCGCGAGATAGGCGGTCAAATCGCGCTTCAGCCCGCCTCCCGCGACATCGGCAAGCACGCCGCGCGAGTCCACGGTGAAATCGAAAGCGTGTTCGCGGGTCCACTCCGGTCCGGCGGCGGTGAGGGCGGCGGTGCCCGCGGTGGCCATCAGACGGTCCTCGTTTTCCTCCAATTCGCCGAAGCCGGACATCATCGCCAGATCGGCGGCCTGCGAGGTCATCACCCGATAGAGCCCGCCATTGGAAGGACTGGAGCGCGATGCTTCCACGGTGGCGCGGGGGTCGTGGGTTCCGACATTGGCCCGCACTCCGAGGTCGGCGGTCCACCATGCGACGTGTCCGCTCGTCTTCCCGGTGTCGCCAGCCACCTCGAGTTTGGAGACTTCAACAAGCGGACTGGGATCGAGAACCGTATCATGGCTCCTCATCATCACGACGGGATCCTCGAGGTCGTCCTTGGCCGGGTCCCTCTCGTCGCCGCTCACGAGCCATTCGAAGGCTGCGCTTCCTGAATTGGCGGGATCGACGAAGCGGGTATCCTTGAGTCCGCCGCTCAAGTCATCGCGGGTCAGGAAAGGCGTGCCATCGGCGCGGGTGGTGCGCCAGACGCCGGTCCAGTGAGGGTGGGGAGTGGCATCACCGAGCAGTTCGGCGGTCGCGGTGACCCGTTGGTCGGGGCCGGCTGATTTCTGGAGCTGGCCGATGGCCTTGACCAGAGCCATGCGGGCATTCGTCCGCGCGACGGCGGCATAGTCCTGAGCCCGGGACTTCCTCAACTCGATCGACGACAAGCCGAGCAGAGCGAGCGCGATGGTCATCATGAGGACCAGCATGAACATGCAGGCCACGAGCGCGAATCCGGCATCGGAATCACGGGGGAACCGCACGGGCTGGGCAAAACCAGTCACAGGAACGTAGTTACATGGTGTTTCCGAGTTTCGCGAGCGGGAAATTGACTTTGACCCTGGAGCTGGCGGTCTTTTTCCACGGATTCATGCGGTTTGCAGCACGGTCCGTGCCCGGACCGGGGGCATCAAACAGATCGTGAATCAGGCGTTTCCTTTTTCCTCCTCCGCCGCCACGGCACGGATCTCGCCGACGAAGACCTCAACCACCGGAGATATGTCGCGGCCGAGGGGAGTGCCGGCGGCCACGCAGACCGGCTCCGGCTCGGGGTCCAAGGGGCGGGTCACGACCCGCTCCAAGCGGGTGCCGATCGCGACGAAGGCCACTCCCAGGCCGGCCGCCAGCGCGGCACCAAGGCTGGTAATGCCGTCGAATTCCCCCGCCACCTTGGCCTGCAGGCCGTTCTCGCGGAACAGGCGGGTAACGGCCTGCCAGTATTCCGGGTAGTCGGTGCGGGAATAGAGGAGGAGCTTCTGGCCATCCAAGTCGGCGAGCGGGATCTTCGCTTTCTTCGCGAGCGGATGGGCTTCCGGCAGGGCGAGGCCCATGCGGTGACGGCGGATGGTGGTCCACTGCACGGCTTGCGTGTCGCCTTCCCAGGGCACGGTCACCACCACATCGAGGGTTCCCTGAATCAGGCCATGGCGCATTTCGGCGCTGGAGCAGTCGGAAAGCTGGACTCGGACGCGGGGGTGGATTTGCGAGAAGCGTTCGAGGGCGTGGCCGAGGAGGGAGCCGGCCAGCGAGGGGGCGTACCCGATGCGGAGCGGTTCGCCCTCGGCCGTCGCCCGGACTTGTTTGACGACACGCTCGGCGCGCTCGAGGAGCTTGCGGCCTTCTTCGAGCAGCACGCTGCCGGCAGGGGTGAGGTTGACGGAATGGGCACCCCGGGTGAAGAGTTCCACGCCGAGTTCCTCCTCCAGCGCCTTCACCTGGCGGCTGAGGGCGGGCTGGGTGAGGTGCATGCGCTTGGCTGCGGCGGTGATGCTGCCTTCTTCCGCCGCCGCGAGGAACAACTGCAACTGCCGCAACTCCATGGGGGAGGGCTAGCAGGCGGCGGGCGATCCGGCCACCGTCAATGACGGGACCGCATGCTGAGCCTGCCGACACGGCATTAGCCGCGGCGGGGATTCATGGCAGGATGGCGGCGTGAAAACGAACACCGACCTGACGATCCGCCGCTCCGGCGAGCGCGGCCATGTGGACCACGGCTGGCTGGACAGCCGCTTCACCTTTTCCTTCGCCGACTACTACGACCCGGCGCACATGGGCTTCCGCTCGCTGCGGGTGATCAACGACGACATCGTCGCCCCGCACGCTGGCTTCCCGATGCACCCGCACCGGGACATGGAGATCTTCTCGTACCTGCTGGAAGGCCAGCTCGCGCACCAGGACAGCATGGGGAACTCGCGGGTGATCAAGCCCGGGCAGATCCAGGTGATGAGCGCGGGGTCCGGGGTGACGCACTCGGAATTCAATCCTTCCGCGACGGAGAAAACGCACCTGCTGCAGATCTGGATCACGCCGGACCGCCGCGGGCTGACACCGCGCTACACCGAATGGACGCCTTCTCCCGATCAGGAGGCCGCGGCCAAGGTGCTGGTGATTTCCAACGACGGCCGCGAAGGCTCCGCCACGATCTCGCAGAATGCCGACGTGTGGCGGCTGAAGCTGCAGCCGGGGGAATCCAGCGCGCACACGCTGGCTCCGGGCCGGGGGCTCTGGCTGCACCTGATCCGGGGCAACGCGGACTTCAACGGCACGGGAATATTCCCCGGGGATGCCGCCTCAAGCGAACGCGCCGGGGATTACACCCTCACGGCGGGGCCGGAAGCGGTGGAGGCGCTGCTGTTTGACCTCGGGTGAAGCCCCGCCAGAGTGCGGAGTTTCCCGAACTTACCAAGTCACGAACCGAAACGATCAACCTAGATAGAACCAACGACACACCATGAAACCATACCTCGCCCTCCCTGCCGCATTCGCCTTGCTGGGCCTCGCTTCCTGCGAGAACCCGGCGGAGAAGACCACGAATGCCGACGTCAAAGGGGCGGTCGCCAAGACCACCGAGAGCGCCGGCGGCACCAAATACGTCTTCACCCCGGACTCGAAGATCGAGTTCACCGGCTCGAAGGTGACCGGCAAGCACAACGGCGGCTTCAAGAGCTTCACCGGCTACTTCACCGTGAAGGACGGCGTGGCGGTCGGGAACGACCACAAGGTCACGATCGACATGGGCTCCACCTGGGCCGACGACCCGAAGCTGACAGGGCACCTGAAGAGCGCGGACTTCTTCGACGTGGAGAAGTACGCGCAGACGACCTTCGACGTGACCGAGCTGAAGAAGAACTCGGACACCTCCTACACGGTGTCCGGCAACTTCAAGCTGCACGGGGTGGAGAAGAACATCAGCTTCCCGGCCACGGTGAGCCAGAGCGGCGACGGTGTGAAGATCACCGCGGAATTCGACATCAACCGGAAGGACTTCGGAATCGTCTATGCAGGCCAGGCCGACAACCTGATCCGCGACGAGGTGGTGATCCGCCTGGATCTCGAGGCGAAGCCGGAGGCTTGAGCATTTGAACCATATCCAGGGCGGACGGGAGCGATCCCGGCCGCCCTTTTCGCATGTTAGAACGGGAAAACGCGGGGATTTCAAAGTGTTCCGGATGGTCGGCTTTTATTGAAGTACTTTGCCTGCGGCGCGATCCGTGCTATGAATCGGCCCCGAGCATATATCATTCGCATGGTACCGTCTCCCGCATCGTCCATTTTTCGCACCCTCGCCGCCGGCCTGAGCCTGGCGCTCGTTTCCTGCGCCGCCGCACCCCGGATCATCGACAAGCGGCGTCCGCCGCAAAAGGCGGAATATGTGATGTACGAGTGGCACGACGACGGGGGTCCCGGGCAGGTGAAGATCCGGATCAACCTTTCCGAGCAGCGGGCGAATTACACCCGGGGCGGTCGCGACATCGGCTGGTCCTACGTGGCCACCGGGAAGGAAGGCTACGGCACGCCTTCCGGCTCCTACCGGATCAGCGAGAAGATCGTGGACAAGTATTCGAACCGCTACGGCTGGATCGAGGATGAATTCGGCAACATCACCAACGGCGACGCGAAGCCGAGCACGCCGAAGGGTCCCGGTGAACGCTACGTGCCAGCGCCGATGCCGTATTGGATGCGGCTGACGAGCTACGGGATCGGCATGCACGCGGGGGTGATTCCCCAGCCGGGCGAGGCGGCATCGCACGGGTGCATCCGGCTGCCCAAGGAACTGGCCCCCAGGCTTTTCGAGGTGGTGAGTGTTGGCACCCCGGTGACGATCACCCATTGAGGGCGGTTTTGAGATCGCCCCTTGCGGGGCGGGGAATCGCGGTTAGGGATGCGGAATGATTGCCCGCCTCCTCTCCGTCGCCGCCGTTGTCTTTTCCACCGCCGCCATGGCGGCGGACGCGGTCAAGAAGCCGATCCTGCTGGTGCTGACCAACGAGGCGAAGCTGGGGAAGACGCAGGGGCGGACCGGTTTCTACCTCTCCGAGGCGGCGCATCCCTATGAGGTTTTCACCAAGGCGGGCTACAAGGT
>CBFGPU010000087.1:0-7745 GCA_965650715.1 uncultured Haloferula sp.
CTCCTTCCCCAAGAGCTCCTCCGCTTGCATGCGCCGTTCGCGCCGGCCGAGCCCGAAGTGGGTGTTGATGAAGTGAAAGGGTGTCCTTCCGTCGATCTCGAGCTTCACCCAGATCGCTCCGCGGGCCTCCTTCAGGAACCCGTGCTCCAATCCGGTCAACAGGCCCGATTTCACGATCTGGAAAGGATACCGCGAGAAAATCGCGATGCCATACCGCTCCTTCTCCTCCTCCAGCATCGCGTGGAAGACGTGGGTCATCCGCAGGTGATCCGCGATGAGCTGGGCCTGATCGTGGCCACGGCTGCGCGGCCGGTGGGCATCCACTTCCTGCACCGCCACCACGTCCGGATCGAAATGGTTGATCACCCGCGCGATCCGTTCCGGCCTCAGCTTGCCGTCGATCCCGCGGCAGCTGTGGATGTTGTAGGTCATCACCCGCAGCGGCAGTCCCGTGTCGCGCTCCGCGTATTCGGGAACCCGTTCCTCGCGGGTCCCGTCCCGTCCCAGATAGTGTTCAGCGATCTTCTTCAGGTCTTCGCCGCGGACCCGCTTGCGGGTCTTCGCGAGATGGGAAACGTGCCAGCGGCGGATCCGGTCCGGCACGAGCAGGAAGCCCCGGGTCTCCTCATTGCCGGGCCCGCAGTGCGCGCCGTTCTCCAGCGGGAAGGACAGTGGCTTGCCCTGCGGATCCCAGCCGCTGAAAACGATGTCCCCGGAGTCCGCGTGGAAGCAGAGCTGTAGCATATCCTCCGTCACTTCATCCAGGAAGGGATGCTCCGCGCCGAGCACTTCCGCTCGGTCGCGCGGCAGCAGCCATTCGCCGCGCGGGTTGAAGACTTTCACCGTTTGGTCCCGCCGTTTCAGCAAGACCATCGGAATCCCGGCCCGCTGCAACAAGGACCGGGCATAGCTCTCCATCGCGACGGAATCCGGCTGTTCCGGAAAGTAGAGGTGCCCGATTGGACCCATCGCCGTCACGATGATCTGGGTTTGGGGATCGGGTTCACCGCCTGCGGTCGTGCCCGCGGGCGTCTTGCCCGCCAAGGCCCGGAAACGGTCGAGGGTGCTGCCGACAAGCTCCGGCATTTTCTTCATCCAAATGCTTCGCCCTGCCACCGGACCCTCAGCGAATACCTCTGCGAGCGCGACATCCAAACCCCGGCCGTATCTTTTCTCGTACGGATCGCTGTGCTCCTGGCCGTGATCCGAGTAGATCATCAGCTCATAGTCGCGGTGACCGGCCTGGTGGCCCGCGCGGTAGATGTCGCGGATCGTTCGGTCGATTCCCAGCAGGGTCCAGTGGGCGAAGGTGGAGGCCGGGCCACGGCGGTGCGCCTGCTCGTCGTAGCCCAGGAAGTTCGCTTGGATCACCTGCGTGCCGCGCTCGATGTCAAGCAGGACGCGGAAGCGGATCAATTCCCTCAACAGGATGCACACCACCACGCGCGCGGGCACGAAGCCGAATTCCATCCAGAAGTCCTCCTTTTCGAAGAGGCCCTTGACCGCGTCGGCCACAGCCAGCACGAACTCCACGATGGCGAGCCCCAGCATCCGCAGGATTTTCGGCAGATAGACCAGGATCAGCAGCAGGCTCTTGAGCGGGTGCAGGCGTCGCAACAACTCGTCCGGAGCGAGATCCTGGGAGCAATAGCGCGTGCGGTCCGCCCCGGCGCGATAGATGTTCGAGTAGGCGTGTGCTCCTTTGAGCAGAGGTTCCTGGCATTGCTCCTGCAGAGTCTTCTCGATCTCCTCTGCGGATTCCGCCTCGTACATCCGCATCACCTTCCCGGACTTCCGGTGCAGGAACTGGAAAGCCGGCACCGCGGTTCTGACACCGTAAAAGATCTCTGCCTGGACCGCCGGTGTGGTTGAAGGAACCCCGCTGTAAAAGTTCTCCAGCGTGAAATGCCCGCGTTTCACCAGCCGCGCGAGAAAGGGCATGCGGCCGCGACGGATCGCGGCCTCGAACTGGCTGCGCGAGAGCCCGTCGATCTGGATCATAATCAATCCCGGCTCTTCCGTCTCGCCGGTCGGCCGCTTCACACCCAGCAGGGACGCGGCCCAGTGCGTGCGGCTGATCTTCCGCCGCAGCCACCTCAGGCGGACGGAAATGCTGCTAATCAAGGCCGGCCTCCGTCGCTGGGGTTACGATCACCGCGGCGGCCGCGGCCGAGACCTTCGCCGACAGCAGGTCCCACTCCATCCCGATGCCCTCGATGATGCGGTCCCAGGGCATCGGATCCTCGTCTGCCAGGCGGTCGTGCCGCTCGATCGTTTCCCTGTAGCACTCGATCATGCGGTCCGCGCAGCGGCCCGTCTCGTAATCCTCCGCGATGCGGCGCGCGTTGTCCGCACAGCGGCGGCTCAGGTCCCGGTCGGTCATCAGCCGCTCCAGCGCGGCACTGTATTCCGCGGTGCCTGCATCACCCGGCAGCATCAGGCCGCTCTCTCCATCCTTGAGGATTTCCCGCACGCCGGGGCCATCGAGCGCTACCACCGGATTGCCCGCTGCCATCGCCTCTGCAAGCACGATCCCCTGCGTCTCCGTTTGCGAGGCGAAGACGAACCAGTCCATAGCCGCATACGCGCCGGTGAGATCCTTTCCGGATTTTTTCCCGACCGCAAAGACCCGGCCTTCGCCGCCCCCTTGGGTCAGGATCTTCGTGACTTCCTCCCGCGCGTCGCCATCGCCCACCAGCAGGAAGACCGCCTCAGGATCCCTTTTGAGCAGGGGTGCCACGGCTTTCGCCAGGAAGACCAGATTCTTTTCCTTCGCCAGCCGCCCCACATGGCCGATCACCCTCGCGCTTTCCGGAATGCCCGCTTTCTTGCGGAAGGCGACGCCATCTCCTGACGCGAACGCCGCCGTGTCGATTCCGGTGGGAATCGTGGTGATCGGCACCGTCACCTCGCGGTCGCGCAGGAGTTTCGCGATGCTCTCGCTCGGTGCGATGACGCGGTCGCAGAGGTTGCAGTATTCCGTCGCAAGCTGGATCGCCATCCGCTTGAGCGCCGGGGAGTCCAGGGGGACGTAGTGCGTGTAGCGTTCGTAGAGCGTGTGATGCGTGAAGAGGATCGGTGCCTGCATCTTCCAGGACTCGCGCAGCGCCGCGTCGCCAAGCAGGAACGGGTGGTGGCTGTGGATGATGTCCGGGCCGAAGTCTTCCACGAAGTCCCGGATCACGTTCGGTAGAGGTACCCGCACGCAGAAGTCGCTGCCGTTGAAGTGCTGGATCGCGGGCACGCGCAGCACGTCGGGCGACTCCACCGCGCCGTCGAATTGCGGGGCGATCACCTTCACCTCGTGCCCCCGCCGCCGGCACGCCTCTTCAAGGGTATTCACCGACCTCGCCACCCCGCCCACGTGAGGGAGGTAGGTATTCGTGAACATAGCGATTCTCATGGGCAGGGCAGAGGGATGGAAAAGGGAGACTCAGGCCGCTTCATGTACGTTGCAGGGGGAATATCTCGTGGTCGCCGTTTGCGCAGATGGGTACGAATCCGGGTATCTGTATCCTCACACGCGGTGGCCCTGAGCGCCAGTTCGCATCGAGCGCGAGTTGCGAATCCGTCACCCGAAGGCTCACCGCCCCCCACGCCGTGAGGGTCGGGCCGAAATACAGCTCGGCACCCAGCCACTCCGGCAGAATGCCGCTGCCCAGCACGAGTTCATCCGCCTCCTCCCGCACGAAGCAGTTCCGGATCATCATCACCCACTCGGCCGCCGCCCACCCGTGTTGTCCGTCGCCCATGCAGCCGCCGAGTGTCAGGGGGTGAATCGCCTCGGGCCATTGGCCGGTCGGGGATGCCAGTTCCGCGACCCGCCGGATCAAGGCGGCGTGGCGTGGATCGCCCGCGCGAACCAAGGTCTGGGCGAGATCGAGCGTCAGGTAGGCATTCACCCCGCTGTGGATCATCTCCTGGAAGAACCCGCCTTGCTGGAAGCAGCGATCCATCAGGAACTCCGTTGTCTTGATCTGCCTCGGCTCGCCGGCCGGATAGAGTTGGAGCGGATAGTCCGCCACCATCGAGCCGATGGCTCCCGCATCCATGCGCCGGCCGGGCGCGGCGGGCATCGCCCCGAGCGAACGCTTTCCTGGAATGCCCGCAAGGCTGGCCTCAATGCTGTTTTCGTAGGCTTTCGCCAGCGTATCCGCTTCATCCGCCGCCGCGACATCGCCGCCCCTGCGCCAGTATTCCGCAATTGCCTTCAAGCCACCCCAAGCCCAGAAGTCGTCCCAATAGTAATAGTCGTTCGGGCCGAGATGTTCGGCGCTGAAACCCGCGGGCAGAAGCCCCCTCGTCCCCGGCGGGTCGTCCGTCTGCAGCCGCTTCTTCGCGAGCCAGTGCACTCCTTTGCGGAGCGCCTGTTCCATATCCGCATCCAGCTTCCGTCCGGTCATGGCGGCATAGCGCGCGACGATCCAGAGAACCTGCCCGTTGGAATCCCACTCGCCCTCCTGGGAAAGGAAGTAGCCGTTGAGCTGCTGCCTGCCGGGGAAGGCGGAGAGCACGCGGGTGGCACGGTCCACCATCCCGATCGCCAGCATCGGGTGCAGCATCAGGCAGGCGTCCCGGAACCAGAAACGGCGGTAGGTGTAGGGGCCCGGAACCAGGTCCTCCGCGGAAAGCAGAAGGATGGTCCGCACCGCCGCATCGTAAAGGAATTGCATCCGCTGGTCCGGGATCCGCAGTTGCGCGGTGTTCTTGAGCGCGTCCTTCCAGCCCAGGTTCACGTCGAGGTGCTTGGCCTCCTTGGTGTCCCGGTCGAGGGTCGCGGAGACACCGAGTACGCGGGTCTTGCCGGCATGGATTCGGAATAGCGCCGCTGCCGTCGCCATGCCCGTGTCGCAGCTCACCTCGCGCTGCTCGCTGCTGCCCGGAAGGTCCAGATACACGTCGCCTTCCGCATAGTGGGCCATCCGCAGCGAGTCGGGCTCTTCCCCCAGTTTCACGCTCGACTCCCCGTTCACGTGGAAGGCGGTTCCGCAGCTTTCCATTTCGATCCGGTGGATGAACTGCACTCCTTCCGGATTGTAAGGCCGGACTGCCACCACCACCCAGCCGTCCTCGTCCGCAGTGGCGCGCACCTCCGTGCAGACCTCCGGCTTTCCCTCGTGCAGGATCATCCGGGTCTCCAGTTCGAGTTGCAGGGCATCCTTCTCGATTTGCGTGAACACCGTCAGCGTCGGCTCCAGCAGGAGTTGTTGCTTCACCGCCGAATCATCGAGCTTGCTCGGCAAGAGCCGTCGCCGTGTTTTCTCCGTCACGATCCAGAAATCCAGGGACCATCCGTCATGGAGCGGGGTCACCAGCCCGCGCGGGTCCACGATGGGATAAGCGGGCACGCCGGGTAGGCCGACCGCGGTCCAATTGCGGTGGGTCAGATTGATATGGCTGAAGGAGAAAGCCCGTGGAACGAAGGACGGATCGCGGGGATTGAACTGCCGCTCGACCCAGTAGGGCCACACCCAGTCCAGGTTGTGCTGGATCGCCTTCGCGTTCACCAATCCCCGTGCGTGGAAGACGATTCCCGCGCGCAGCAGTTCGAGCGGCTCCGCCACCTCCGAGGGCTGCGAGAAACGCCGCATCCGCGCCAGGAAGCTCGCGGGGTCGAGCACGCCATAGCGACGGGCGGCGTGCTTCACGAGAAACTTCCATGGCAGGAACCGGAACATGGTCACCCTGAAGTTTGCACGATTTGTTCCAGCTCGCAGCAAGGGAATGGAACCGCGATAGCTTGCGAATCCGAGCCTGCACCCTCCCCTCGCTTCCGATGCAATCTGCATCGGAAGCATCCGCTTTCCCGTGCATTTCGACTCCGGATCGTCAGCGTCGCACCAGTTCGAACTTGGCCGCCATCGTCACCGGAACCACCGCTTCACACGCCATCGGAAAGCTATCCATGAGCGTGTCTAGCACTTCATCGAGCCGCTTCACATCTTCGGTCAGATGAGCCTTGGCGGCCAAGCTTCGTGCCACGCTGTAGTTCAGGATCTGCAGGCGATGGACCGACTCGCAAATCTCGTCGGGCACGTCGCTGCAGAAAGTGTGGTTTTCAGCCAGGATCGTGCGTGATGCGGCAATCAGACGCCGCATCGACTGGCAATCGTCGCCAGCCACGCAAGTCCCGTGTTCGCTCGCGAGCGTTTCGAGCAAGTTGCGACGCTCCCGGCTCTGGTCGGTCAGAGCTTCCACGCCGTGATCGCCGGACCTCGCCGCGGCTTCGGAATAGAAGCTGATCAACTGGAGCTCGCTGCAATGGAGCATCCGGAGTTTTCGGAAATATAACCCCTTTAGATCGGCACCCATGACTTACCCCCCCCGCAAGAACAATGCCATGCTTGAAAAGGCTTTTTCCGGGTGGAGGGTACCCACCATGGCCGCCAAACCCTCATCGACAGAGAAGCCTTCCACGCCCTTCGAACCGCCTAACGATGGGTTTCCCCGGGACAAGGATGTTTCGGTGCCTCCGCCCGGCAGCGATCAGGCGAAGGACCGCGGAGACCGCAAGCGGAAGTAAAGGACGAAGGGACCGTCAGTTCGCCTCGTGGCACCTTGCCAATGCTTTCCGGATCTTCTCGAGGCTCACGGGCTTCGGCAGCAGGTCGTGGGCACCCAGTGCTTTCACCTCCTCGATCCGCTCCGGCCTGACGTCGCCGCTCACCACCAGCACGCAGCGCAGCTTCTCCGGCTTGGAGGTCTGAAGGCTCCGGAGAATCTCCGTGCCGTCGAAGTCGGGCAGATTCAGATCGAGCAAGAGGACCTCGTGCCGGCCCGTCGCCAGCAGCCGGATCGCCTCGCGGCCGGATTCCGCCTTGCACACCGTGGCACCCTCCGCTTCCAGCAGTTGTGCGGTCGCTTCCCGTGCCACCTCGTGATCCTCGACCAGCAGGATGTTGTGCCCCTTCAAGGGATGTCCGCGGGCTTCCGCGTCCGGTTTTACCGTTCCGGTCACCATGTACGCCGCGGGAATGTGGATCGAGAAGGTGGTTCCGATTCCTACCAGGCTTTTCACCGAAACGCCGAATCCCAGCGCATCCAGCAGCCGCCGGCAGATCGCAAGACCCAGACCCGCTCCCTTGTCCCGGTTCCGTTCGGGATTCCGGAGTTGGAAGAATTCGTCGAAGATCGACCCGACATGTTCGCTCGGGATCCCGATGCCGGAATCGATCACTTCGATCATCCAGCCGCCTTGCGCCGCCTCGCTGCATTTGACCCGGATCTCTCCGGTCTCCGTGAATTTCACCGCATTGGAAACGAAGTTCGCGATCACGCGCGCGAGCTTCGTCCGATCCGAACGGATCGTGACCTCGCCCTCCGGGAGCTTGTGCCGCAGGACCAGCCCGCGCTTCTCCGCCAGCGGTTGCGCTTGGCGGATCTCGGAGCGGATGATCTCGCTGACCGAAAACTCCGACAGGTCCAGATCCATGCGTCCGGAATCGAAGCGCGTGAGATCCAGAACGTCGCTGACCAGATCGATCATCGACCGCGCGTTGCTCCACAGGTTTGCGGCCAGCGCCGGCACCTGGTGAGCTCGCTCGGGATCTTTGGCGCATCGTTCGATTAGCTCGGCGAGCAGTGAGATCGCGTTCGCGGGGGTGCGGACGTCATGCGAAACCGCTGCCAGGAAGCGGGTCTTCTGGATGGAGGCGTCTTCCGCCGCCGTCCGCTTTTCCTCGATCTCGTGCTGGAAGCGGATCGCCTGGAGAGCCAGCGCCGCTTGGGTCGCCAGCCATTCGGCG